>NZ_JBXFWF010000041.1:0-41509 GCF_056854515.1 Stenotrophomonas sp. STEN063 | reverse complement strand
ATGCTCGGCAGAAGCTTTACCGGTAGAGCCAATGCCGAGCATGGCTCGGCACTACAGGTGGAGCAAAAGCAAAGGCCCGGAGTGATCCGGGCCTTTGTTGTTTTGGTATTGCCGAGCCGTGCTCGGCAGCAGCCTTGCCGGTAGAGCCCCTTGCCGAGCATGGCTCGGCACTACTGGAAAAGCGCTATCAGCCGGAGATTGCCAGGCGCTCCTGGCGATAACGCCATACCGCTACCGCCCACAGCAGCACTGCCAGCAACACCGAGGCACCCAGATATACCGCCCACTGCGTGGCCGATGGCATCTCGCCACGTGTGACCTTCACCAGCATCTGGTTCTGCGACAGGAACGGCACCGCGTACTGCCACAGCTGGGTGTCCTTCAGCGGGTAGGCCATCAGTGCGTAGCCCGGCAGCATCGGCAGCAACATCAGCCAGACCATGTGGCTCTGCGCTTCCTTCATGCTCTTGGAGCTGGCCGACAGGCAGGTCAGCAGGGCGGTGCCGATCAGCACCAGCGGCAGCAGGATCACCAGCAGCTTGCCCATCGCCGCGAAGCTCACGTCCAGCGAGCGCGCCGCGCCACCGCCAATGCTGGCGCTGATCTTGAACGAGACCAGGATCAGCAACATCGACGCCAGGCCCAGCAACACTGCTGCCAGCATCTTGCCGCTGACCAACGCACCGCGTGCTGCCGGCGTCGCCAGCAAGGGCTCCAGCGACTGCCGCTCACGTTCACCGGCGGTGGTGTCCATGGCCAGATGCGAACCGCCGATGAAGGCGAACAGCATCAGCACCAGCGGCAGCACCACCGACAGGAAGATGCCGCGCTTGGCTTCGGCCGTTGCCAGATCGCGGGTGCCGACATTGACCGGTGCGGCCACCATCGGATTGACGCCACGTGCCAGCAAGCGCAAGGCGCCCACCGATTGCCCGTAGGCCGTCAGCACATTGCGTACGCGTGCGATCTGCACATCGCCGGTACGGCGCGTGGTGTCGGCGACGATCTCCACCTTGGCCGGCTTGCCGGCCTGCCAATCGGCGGCGAAGTTCTCGTCGATCACCAAGGCCAGGTCTTCGCGCTGGCTGCGGATCAGTGCTTCATAGTCAGCCGGCGCTTCGGTGGCATTGATGCCGCGGCTGGCCAGGAAGGCGACCAGGTTCGGGGCACGGGCGATGCCCACCACCGGGATGCTCAAGTCCTTTTCCAGCTGCGTTTCGGCACGCAGGTTGGTGAGCTTGTTCATGCCCAGGAACAGCAACGGATACAGCAACGGTGCGGTCAGCAGGGTCAACAGGAAGGTGCGGCGGTCGCGGGCGAAGTCGCGTAGCTCCTTGCGCATCACCGTGAAGATGGCGCGGAAATATCCAGTCTGGCTCATGCGTGCAGGCCCTCCTCGCTGCCGATCAGTTTCACGAACGCGTCTTCCAGGTTGGTCTCATGGGCCTGCTCGCGCAGCTCATCCGGCGTGCCCTGGGCAACCACCCTGCCCTGCGCGACGATCACGATGCGGTCACACAGCGCGGCGACCTCCTGCATGATGTGGCTGGAGAAAATCACGCAGCGGCCTTCCTCACGCAGCTCCTTGAGGAAGCCACGCAGGCCACGGGTGGTCATCACGTCCAGACCGTTGGTCGGCTCGTCGAGGATGACGTTGCGCGGATCATGGATCAGCGCGCGGGCGATTGCGGTCTTGGTACGCTGGCCCTGGCTGAAACCTTCGGTGGCACGATCGAGGAAATCCTCCATCTGCAGCGCCTTGGCCAGGCGCGCGGTGCGCTCGACGATGGCGGCCGAACTCATGCCATGCAGTTCACCGAAGTAGTCGATGTTCTCGCGGGCGGTGAGGCGCTTGTACACGCCACGTGCATCCGGCAACACACCAAGGCTGCGGCGCACTGCGTTGGGGTCGATGGCGGCGTCGACGCCATCGACCAGCACGCGGCCGCTTTCCGGCGTCATCAAGGTGTACAGCATGCGCAGCGTGGTGGTCTTGCCGGCGCCATTGGGGCCGAGCAGACCGGTGATCTGGCCATCATGGGCGGTGAAGCCCACGTCATCTACGGCAATCACCGGCGTCTTGTCCTTGCCCCTGCCGGGGAAGGTCTTGCGAAGTCGTTCTGCAACGATCATGTAAGCGGTTCCTCAGTGATGCGGTGATGTCACGGTTCCCAGCCATTGAAGCTGGTGAACGGCGGCACGTAGTTGAGTTTTTCCAGGCAGGCACCGTCGAGCGCCTTCGGGTCGGTCTTCTCGATGAACTGCGCGAACAGCTTGGGCATGCAGCCCGCGCCAATGACGTTGTGGCCCTGGCCGCGCAACACGAACAGGCGCGCGTTATCCAGATGCTTGACCACTTCCTCGCCATAGCGCGGCGGCGTGACTGGATCGAACTCGCCTTCCAGCACCAGCGTCGGCACCTTGCCGGCCAGCGGCGTGTGGAAGTCGGCCGGTGCCGTGCCCTTCGGCCAGCTGGCACACATCGCGCCCATGGCTTCGGCCATCTGGTTGCCGAGCACGGTGTCCGCGTCGGCACCGTTGGCGACCATGCCTTCCTTGTCTTCGCTGCACACCACCGACAGCTGCATGCCCATCGCCATGGCATCCTTCATCTCGCCCTGCAGCATCTGCGTGAGCGCCATCAGGTTGTCGTAGCGGCCGCCATTGGCTTCATGGATGAGCTTGGGCAACAGCGCGCCGGCTGCCGGCATGTAGGCGTACATGCGCACCAGACCAGCAACGGTTTCGGCACGCAGCTCGCCTTGCTGCTGTTCGCCGGTGCTGGCGTCGCGGTACTGCACCGTCACCGGCTGCGCGCGCAGCTTGGCCAGCAACGTGTCCAGCTCGGCACGTGGATCACCCAGCTTGTCCTTGCACGAGGCGGTCTTGGTGCATTGGGCGAACTGCAGCACCAGTGCATCATCCAGGTTGCGCGCGAAGATATTGCCCAGCTGCAGGCTGTTCGGCACCACCGAGTCGAGCACGATGCTGCGCGTGGCCTGCGGATGGCGCATGGCGTACTGCTGGGCCACACGGGTGCCATAGCTGACACCGACCAGGTTGATCTGGCTCGCACCGATGGCCTGGCGCACCGCATCCAGATCCGCCACCGCCTCGGTGGTGGTGTAGAAGCGCAGATCCGCCTTCTGCGACAGCTGGGTGGCGCAGTTCTGCGCCGCTGCCTGCATCGACGCTGCGGTGAAATCGGCATCATCCGGCGTGTCACAGGCCAGCAGGTTGGATTTGCCGGTGCCGCGCTGGTCAACCAGGATCACGTTGCGGTGCTTGCGCACTTCGGAGAACGCCGCATCCACCTGCGGGTAGGTGGCGACCGCGGCCTGGCCCGGTCCGCCTGCAAGGAAGAACACCGGATCCGGCTGCAGATCGCTTTCCTTCTCCGGGGCAACCCAGGCGATGTTCAAACTGATCTTGCGCCCTTGCGGGTTTGCCCGATCTTCAGGCACTTCCAGCGTGGTGCACTGTGCTTCCACGCTGTCGCGGCTGCCGGCCGAACTCAGGCTGCAGGGTTGGAAGTTCAAGCTGCCAAGCGTCTGCGGCTTGACGACGCTGGCCGTTGCGGCGGCAGCCCCGGCGGCGTCCGGTGCCGGCGTATCGGTTGACCGCACCAGGCGGTAACCGACGATGCCGGCGATCACGGCCAGGGCGAGGATGGTTTGGGTCTTACGGGACATCATCGGAACAGCCCCTCACAGTTGAAAAGAAAACGGGTCTACCTGCATCCAGACGCGGGTGCGGCAGCTATGTGACATCAGGAAAGAAAATTTCTTCGATCCGGCGTTCGTACAGACGGGCGATGCGGAAGGCCAGCGGCAGGCTGGGATCGTACTTGCCGGTCTCCAACGCATTGATGGTCTGCCGGGATACCTCCAGTTGCTCGGCCAATTCGCCTTGCGACCAGCCCCTGGCCTCGCGCAGCTCGCGCAATCGGTTATCCATCGTCGCGGCTCAGTGGTAACGCCGCGCGACAACACCCTTGGCCAGCCCGTACGACAGGCACACCAAGGGAAACACCCAGATCATCGCCACGTTGGACGGCACATCGATGACCTTGGCCGACTGCAGAAAGCCCCCTGTCAGGTATACCAGCGAAATGAATGCCGTGGCGAAGCTCACCGCCTCCAGCTCGATGCGCTGCTGCAGCTCATCGGCATCGCGGATGTAGCGGATCATCGCCCGCAGCACCAGCATCATCGGCGGCACCGGCAGCAAGGCGATCAAGGCGCGCAGCAGGCCGTCCTCGACCCGCTTGAGCAGCAGGATCGACAGCACCAGCAACACCACATAGCCGGTCATGGCCAGCATCACCTCGCGGGTATAGCGCTTGCGCAGCTTGGCCGGGGCGGCATCGCAGCCATCGGGCATCAGCCGGCGCAGCAGTGCCGCGATTGCCAGGCCCAGGGCAATACCAAACAGGATGCCGGAGAACCGCGGCTGTGCGCCCATCGGCTGCCAGAGCAGCAGCGCGCATGCGACCAAGGTGAATGCAGCGGCGGCGATCAGCATGCCGACCGTCCACAGATTGCGGCTCATCGGCCGGCCCCTTGCCGCAGTGGCTGCGAGCCGGACGGTACAACAGCACACCGGCGGGCAACGGAGTCCGTCGCCGCGAAACAAACAAGAAACCTGCAATGACGCATGGCCAACTCCTGTAAAGCACGCTTGACACATCCTGCGGCCAGCCAGACCCGACTGTCAAGCAAGCTTTACAGATGAGCTGAAGTCGGCGCTCAGCCCAACAAGTCTTGCAATCACCTGTTGGGTGGATCACTCGGCGACTCGTTCAGTGCCCTTGGATAAGCAACCAGCCAGCCATTTCCACATGCTGATGATTCTTGAGGGCCGGAAACCAACTTTGGAAATAGATTCCCCCGCACCTACTGCCTAAAGACAGCACCAGCCGCGCCTACGTCAATTTGAGAGTACTCCTATGTACGAAGACTGGCTCGCTAATGCTGAATCAAAAAGGGAGGTATAAGCGGGGATCGATCAATGCCATGAGATTTTCTTCGGGAAGAAGCATTGGTAATTGACCGGACCTATCTCGATATAAAGCGAATCGCCTCGCACATCGCTTACCTACGGCCACCATACTGCAATGATTTCAAAATACTGCTTAAAGGCCGCAGCGGCCACCATGTTCGCGTTGAGCCCGTTTAGCACTTTGGCAGCTCACGACTCGTCATGCCTCGACGCACGCAACCTGAAGTTACCCGACGTCCCTCTGCGCAATTTTGAAAAGATGCAAGTTGCAGCCGAAATCAAGTACGCAATCGAGGTTTTCTTCGCACACTGGGAGGGAGCACCCAGTCTCGATTTCGAAACGGAATACCAAGATTATCTTTCTTCAATCTCGGAATCGACATCCCGCCGTCACTTCAATCTCGAAACTCTCAAGCTCTTTGCGAAGCTCGGAAATGGCCACACAAAGTTCGTAGACAGCTGGATATGGAAGTCCTCCTTCGAAGGGACGGGCTTGCAAGTCAAGCGTCAACAAGGCCAATGGATTATTTACAATAGCAAGCGACCTGAATTGGTGCCAGGAGAAATCGTGGCGGAGATTGATGGATGCCCCGTTGATCAGCTTTTCTCAATAAACAAAAAGTACATCTCTGGATCAAGCAGCCGCTCGGCTAGTAGCCGTCTTTTCAACACACCCTATCTATTTCCGAAGAAATTCGTTATCGGACTGGATGATGGGCGTCAGGTTGTGATTGACAGGACTCATTCGGGCAACGCTTGGCGCTATTCCAGCGACCCAACAGCACTCCCCCCCGATGTCCACTATCTCCGTATTTCAACGTTCTCCAACCCTGATGCAGAAAATTCCGCGGTTGCTTTTTTTTCAGATCACCGGGATGCCAAGGCGGTAATCATTGATTTGCGCGGCAATAATGGTGGCGTCACGCCTACGAGACTGCTTTCGGCGCTCCTTCTTGAACCTTACAGGGATTGGAACGAGAGCTCAGCCATGTCAGTTGGTTTGCTTCGTTCGTACGGAAGCTTTGCCACTGATCTGGAGAAGGAAGGGAGAGAACAGGATCCCGAGTTTTATGGCTTTGTCGCTGGAATGAGGAATTACTTTTCTCGCCCAACTTTAAAGTCACCGGGAAGGCTGGTCATGCCGGACAATCCGATCTTCCGAGGTGAGTTGGTACTGTTGGTTGATGACGCCTGCGCATCAGCCTGTGAAGATTTCGTCATGCCAATGAAGCAAACCCGTCGCGCGATTGTTGTTGGCGACACGACTTTTGGCTCGTCTGGGCAACCGAATTTCTCAAGATTCGGGAACGGAATGATGTTCTCAGTGGGCGCTAAACGAATGTATTTCCCTGATGGCTCCACCTACGAAGGTGTCGGGATTGAACCGGACTATTTCGCCATCCCAACTGCAGCTGATCTCAAAGAGATGAGCGACGTAGCTCTCAAGAAAGCGCTCGATCTCATATCGGCGCCTCCTCTCTAGTAATTAATGGCGACTGCCACACAGCCGTCATTAATTCACTTGCTACTGACGTACTTTTCGCGGCGGATCTGCGGCATCGGCAGACCGGCTTCCTTCAGCGCTTCCACGCAGGTATCGACCATGTCCGGATTGCCGCACAGGTAGGCGATATCGCGGGCCGGATCCGGCGCGATCTCGGCCAACTGCTGCTGCACATAGCCCTTGCGGACGTCGGCGTGCGGGTTTTCCGGCAGTTCGCGCGACAGGCAGGGCAGGTAGCGGAAGCCCGGATTGGCGGCGGCGAAGGCGTAGAAGTCGTCGCTGTACAGCAGTTCTTCGGGGGTCCGCGCACCCTGCAGCAGCACTACTTCCACGCCACGTTCGAGCATTGCCGTGCGCAGCTGCGGCAACATCGAGCGGTACGGGGTGACGCCGGTGCCGGTGGCGATCAGCAGGTAACGGCCATTGTGGTCGCCCGGCTGCAGGCAGAAGCGACCGAACGGGCCGCTGCCGCTGATATGGTCGCCGGCCTTCAGGCCCTCGAACAATGCCGTGGCAGCGCCGCCAGGCACGAAGCTGACCGCGATATCCACCGCCTCGCCCGGGCCCATCGCGTGGTCGTGGATGGTGGCCAAGGAGTAGCTGCGCTTGGTTGCGGTGCCGTCGGCGTAGTCGAAATGGACCTGAATGAACTGGCCGGGCAGGAAATCCAGCGGCTGGCCGTCGTCACGGACGAACTGGTAGTGACCGACGCTGGGGGCCAGCATGCGGCTGCCGACCAGCTTGAGGGGGAATTGGATTGGCACAGGAGGGGAACAGTGTGTAACCGGGTATGGACCACGGGGCCTCCTATAATAGCCGCCTGCACTTATCCGACGCCTGTACCCGGCGCGAAGGCCACAGATTGGACTCCCGTACCCCTCCCGGCGCAGCCGCCCTGCGCATCACCGACCTGCGCAAGACCTATGACAACGGCGTCCAGGCGCTGAAAGGCGTGTCGCTGGAAGTCGCCCCGGGCGACTTCTTCGCCCTGCTCGGCCCCAACGGCGCCGGCAAGTCGACCCTGATCGGCATCGTTTCTTCACTGGTGAACCTGAGCGAAGGCCAGGTGCAGGTGTTCGGCAGTGACCTGGTGGCCAACCGCAGCGCGACCATGCGCCTGATCGGACTGGTGCCGCAGGAAATCAACTTCAACCTGTTCGAGAAGCCCTTCGACATCCTGGTCAACTACGCCGGCTTCTACGGGATCCCGCGCGCCGAGGCCGAGGCCCGCGCCGAGCAGGAGCTCAAGCGCGCGCATCTGTGGAACAAGGCGCAGATGATGAGCCGCACCCTGTCCGGCGGCATGAAGCGCCGGCTGATGATCGCCCGCGCGATGATGACCCAGCCGCGCCTGCTGATCCTCGACGAGCCCACCGCCGGCGTGGATATCGAGATCCGCCGCGACATGTGGAAGACGCTGCAGGAGATCAACGCCGCCGGCACCACCATCATCCTCACCACGCATTACCTGGAAGAGGCCGAGCAGCTGTGCCGCAACCTGGCCATCATCAACCACGGCCAGATCGTCGAGCAGGGCCCGATGCGCGGCCTGCTGGCCAAGCTCGATGTGGAAGGCTTCCTGTTCGACATCGACGGTGAGCTGCCTGCCCAGCTGCCGCAGATCGAAGGCGCCACCCTGGTCGCCACCGACGCGCATACGCTGGACCTGGACATGCCGCGTGCGATGGATCTGAACCGAGTCTTCGACGCACTGAATGCCGCCGGCATCCGCGTGCGTTCGATGCGTACCAAGAGCAACCGCCTGGAGGAGCTGTTCGTGCGCCTCACCGGCAACCTGGAGAGCACCGCAGCATGAGTACCCCCGTTCCCGTGACCGACAGCAGCCGCAACTGGGTGGCGCTGGGCACCATCGTTCGTCGCGAGGTCAACCGCATCCTGCGCATCTGGGGCCAGACCCTGGTGCCGCCGGCGATCACCATGACCCTGTACTTCCTGATCTTCGGCGGCCTGATCGGCTCCAAGATCGGGCAGATGGGCGGCTACAGCTACATGCAGTTCATCGTGCCGGGCCTGGTGATGATGAGCGTGATCCAGAACAGCTACGGCAACATCAGCTCCTCGTTCTTCGGCGCCAAGTTCGGCCGCCATGTCGAGGAACTGCTGGTCAGCCCGATGCCGAACTGGGTGATCCTGTGGGGCTATGTGGCCGGCGCCGTGCTGCGTGGCCTGATGGTGGGCGTGATCGTGCTGATCATCGCCATGTTCTTCACCCCCGTGCGCATCCCGCACCCGCTGGTGACGCTGACCACGGTGCTGCTGGGCGCGACCATCTTCTCGCTGGCCGGCTTCATCAATGCCGTCTATGCGAAGAAGTTCGATGACGTGGCGATCGTACCGACCTTCATCCTGACCCCGCTGACCTACCTGGGCGGCGTGTTCTACTCGGTGACCTTGTTGCCGGGTTGGGCGCAGGCGATGACGCATGCCAATCCGATCTTCTACATGGTCAATGCGTTCCGTTACGGCCTGCTGGGCAGCAGCGACGTGCCGTTGTGGGTCTCGTATGCGTTGATGCTGGGCTTTGTTGCCGCGCTCACCGCATTGGCGCTGTGGCTGCTGCGCCGGGGCGTAGGCCTGCGCAGCTGAAAGAAGGCGCCGAAAGGCGCCTTTTTTTTTGCTTTGTAGGAGCGGCGTAAGCCGCGAAGCTCGTACAGCATCAAACCAAGATGACTCTGCAATCTGGATATTGCAAACCATGGTTTCTGCGGCTGGAGGCGGCGTCAGCTTCGCGGCTGACGCCGCTCCTACCCCCCCCGAACACCTATGATGTCTTCACTCCCCTTTGTCGATGGATATCCAAGCTGATGCGCATCCTGATTCTCGGTGCCGGTGGTACCGGCGGTTACATTGGTGGTCGGCTGGCGCAGGCCGGCGTTGATGTCACCTTCCTGGTACGCGCCAACCGCGCTGCGCAACTGGATCGCGATGGCCTGGTGATCCGCAGTCCGCTTGGTGACGCCGCATTCCCGGTCGCCCACGTCGCTGCCGATGCCCTGCCGAAACTGGCCAGGGATCAGCCCTTCGATCTGGTCATCCTCAGCTGCAAGGCCTATGACCTGGACAGCTCGATCGAGGCCATCGCACCTGCCGTTGGCGCCAATACCACCGTGTTGCCGATCCTCAACGGCCTGCGTCACTACGCCGCGCTGGATGCGCGCTTCGGCAGTGCAAACGTACTTGGCGGCCTGTGCTTCATCAGCGCAACCAAGGCCGAGGACGGTGCCGTGCTGCACCTGGACAAGCCAGCGAAGATCACCTTCGGCGAGCGCGATGGCGCAACCGACAGCGCACGCGTCGCTGCATTGGCCAAAGCCTGCGAACAGGCCGGCATCGACCATGTCGCCTCAGCCGATATCGCCCAGGAACAATGGATCAAGTACACCTTCCTGACCGCGCTGGCGGCCGGCACCTGCCTGATGCGCGCCGATGTCGGCAGCATCGTTGCCAGCGATCACGGCACCGCCTTCATGCAGGCCCTGTACGCCGAATGCCTGGCGGTCGCCGCGCAGGCCGGGCAGCCGATCCCCGCCAAGGCACAGGAAATCGCACTGGGCGCGATCACCAGACCCGGCTCGCCAATCAAGGCATCGATGCTGCGTGATCTGGAAGCCGGGCAGCGCGTGGAAGCCACACACATCGTCGGCGACATGCTGGGCCGTGCACTTGCCGCCGGGCAATCAGCACCGCTGCTGCAGGCAGCCTACTGCCACCTGCAGGCCTACGAGGCGCAGCGCGCCGCTTGAGGTTTCAGCCTAAAGCCTGCCGTCAGCCCGGCGGCAGGCGGAAGAAGGCACGGGTCGCGGCGGTAGCGTTGGCAGCGGTGACCGCCACATCTTCGCCACGATCGCGTGCCAGTTCTTCGACGATATGCGACAGGAACGCCGGCTCGTTGCGGCGGTCCTTGGGCAGCGGCCGCATCGTGCGCGGCAGCAGGTACGGCGCATCGGTCTCGATCATCAATCGCTCGGCCGGGATGTGCTTGACCAGCTCACGCAGGTGCGCGCCACGGCGCTCATCGCACAGCCAACCGGTGATGCCGATATACCAATCACGGTCCAGGTAATCGAACAGTTCGCGGCGCTCGGCGGTGAAACAATGCACCACCGCCGGGCCGAGCTTGCCGTCGAAGTTCTTCATCATCGCGATGAAGTCGTCGTGCGCGTCACGCTGGTGCAGGAACAGCGGCTTGCCGTTCTCACTGGCGATCTGCAGCTGCCGCTCGAAGGCCTTGCGCTGGGACGGTCGCGGCGAGAAATCGCGGTTGAAATCCAGGCCACACTCACCCACTGCCACCACTTCCGGATGCGTGTGCAACGCACGCATTTCCGCATCGCATTCGTCGGTGTACTCACTGGCGTGGTGCGGATGCACGCCAGCCGTGGCGTAGAGGAAGCCGGGGTGTCGCTGCGCCAGCGCCAAGGCCATCGGCGAATGCTCGCGGCTGGCACCGGTGATCACCATCTGCACCACGCCAGCCGCGCGCGCGCGCTCCAGCACCGCGTCGATGTCGCGATCAAAGGATTCGTGGGTGAGGTTGGCGCCGATGTCGATCAGTTGCATTGAGCTGGGTGTGGTGAGGCGGAAAGGTGAATTGTAGAGGGTTGGCCGCAGGCGAGCCCTGTACAGCATGAACGGCCCCCTGTAGCCCGGGTAAGCGCAGCGCACCCGGGGGCGTTTCGCGCACTCGTCAGATGCCGTGCGCAGAGCCCCGGGTGCGCTGCGCTTCCCCGGGCTACGGGCTTGCGGCGGCGCATCTGGCGCGCGGCTTCTACAATGCTGCAATGGCAATAGCATTCCCCATCACTCCACTGCTCCCCGACATCCTCCAGCAGCTGGCCGCGCACACGCGGCTGGTGCTGGAAGCACCGCCCGGCGCCGGCAAGACCACCCAGGTGCCGTTGGCGCTGCTGGATGCGCCGTGGCTGCACGGCGGCAGGATCATCATGCTGGAACCTCGCCGGGTCGCCGCGCGCAGTGCCGCCACTTTCATGGCCAAACAGCTGGGTGAGGCGGTTGGCGAAACCGTCGGCTACCGCATCCGCTTCGAGAACAAGGTATCCGCGCGTACCCGCATCGAGGTGGTCACCGAAGGCATCCTGACCCGCATGCTGCAGGACGACCCGCTGCTGGAAGGCGTGGGCGCGCTGCTGTTCGACGAATTCCACGAGCGCCATCTGTCGGCCGATCTTGGCCTGGCCTTGGCGCTGGACGTGCAATCGCAGCTGCGCGACGACCTGCGCATCGTGGTGATGTCGGCCACGCTGGATGGTGAGCGGCTGGCGCAGTTCCTGGATGCGCCGCGCCTGTCCAGCGAAGGTCGCAGCTATCCGGTGGAGATAAGTCATTTCCCGGCACGGCGCGACGAGACGTTGGAAGCCCAGGCCCGGCGCGCGGTGGAACAGGCGCTGGCCGAGCATCCTGGCGACGTGCTGGTGTTCCTGCCGGGGCAGCGGGAGATAACCAGGGTGCAGGCTGCTTTGAGCCCCTCCCCCTCCGGGGGAGGGGTTGGGGAGAGGGTAAGTGGCGCAGCCACCCGCACTGCCCAATTGCATGAGGCTTCACCCGCACCCTCATCCGACGCTCGGCCATCCCCGCCTTCGCGGGGACAGGCTCTTCTCCCGGCGGGAGAAGGCTATGACGTCCTCCCCCTCCACGGCGAACTGCCAATCGAACAACAAACCCGCGTGCTGCAGCCCGATCCCGACGGCCGCCGCCGGGTGGTGCTGGCCACCAATGTCGCAGAATCCTCGGTCACCCTGCCCGGCGTACGCGTGGTGATCGATGCCGGCTTGGCACGCGAGCCGCGCTACGACCCCAATAGTGGCTTCTCGCGACTGGATGCGGTGGCCATCTCGCAGGCTTCGGCCGACCAGCGCGCCGGTCGTGCCGGCCGCGTTGCTTCCGGTTGGGCGTGGCGGCTGTGGCCGCAATCACAGCGGCTGGAGCCACAGCGACGTCCGGAGATGGCGCAGGTGGAGCTGGCCGGTCTGGCGCTGGAACTGGCGGCCTGGGGCAGTGACGCGCTGCGCTTCGTCGATCCACCTCCGAGCGGCGCCTTGTCGGCCGCGCGCGAACTGCTGCAGCGCTTGGGCGCCTTGAGCGCCGATAGCACCATCACCGCGCTGGGCAAGCGCATGCTGGCGATGGGCACGCATCCGCGCATGGCGGCGATGCTGCTGTCTGCAGGCAATCCGCGCGAGCAGGCGTTGGCCGCCGATGTTGCCGCACTGCTGGAAGCACGCGATCCACTGCGTCAGGGCGGCGACGCACTGGCCGCGCGTTGGCGCGCCCTTGCCGCATTCCGCAATGGCCGCGCGCCTTACGACGCCAACCGCGGTGGCTTGGCTGCGATTGATGCGGCCGCCAAGCAATGGCGCCGTCGCCTGCGCTGCGATAACGCGCCGCCAACGGATATCGAAGCGCATGAACTCGGCGACCTGCTCGCCCATGCCTTCCCCGACCGCATCGCCACCCAGCACCCGAACGACCAGCAGCGCTACCAGCTGGCCAATGGCCGCAGCGCACGCCAGTTCGACAACAGCGATCTGCGTGGCGAACCGTGGCTGGTGATCAGCGAATTACGCCATGACCCACGTGATGCGCTGATCCTGCGTGCGGCACCGGTGGACGAACAACGCCTGCGCCGCGACTTTCCTGATCGTTTCAAGACGCAGGACGTGGTGCGCTGGAACAGCACCAAGCGTGCATTGGAAGCACGTCGCGAAAGCAGCTTCGAACGCATCGTGCTGGACAGCCGCCCGGCCGGCCAGGTGGACCCGGCACGTGCCGCACGCGCACTTACCGATGCGGTACGCGAATTGGGCCTGGAGGCATTGCCGTGGACCGAGAACCTGCAGCAGCTGCGCTGGCGGGTGCTGGGCCTGCGACGCTGGATGCCGGAGCTCGAACTGCCCGACTTATCCGATGCGGCGCTGTTGGAGACGTTGGACGATTGGCTGTTGCCAGCCTTCAACGGCAAGACGCGCCTGGAAGCCCTTTCCGAGGAAGAGCTCGGCGAAGCGCTGAAGTCCGGCATCGACTGGAGCAAGCGGCAACTGGTGGATCGTCATGCGCCGACGCGTATCAGCGTCCCTTCGGGGATGGAGCGACGCATCGAGTACGCGCTGGATGACGACGGCGTCAGCCCGCGCCCACCGGTGCTGGCGGTGAAGTTGCAGGAGCTGTTTGGCCTGGCCGATACGCCGCGTATTGCCGATGGGCGCGTGCCCTTGCTGTTGCACCTGCTGTCGCCGGGTGGAAAGCCATTGCAGGTGACTGGTGACCTGCGCAATTTCTGGCAGAACACTTATGCCGAAGTTAAGAAAGAAATGAAGGGGCGTTATCCACGGCATCCGTGGCCAGATGATCCCTGGAGTGCTACGGCGACGCATAGGGCGAAGCCTCGGGGGACTTGATTGGGGTTGCTTGGGTTTTGGGGCAAAGGCGGAAGCGAGAGCAAAAGCAACAGCAACAGCACCCCTCCCCAACCCTCCCCTTGCCTGCGGCAAAGGGAGGGGGCGGTTCTTGGCAATCTGTCAGAGCAGCGCAGCCGCTCTGCCCCCTCCCTTGTGCGAAACACAGGGGAGGGTTGGGGAGGGGTAGCCTTTGACCTTCGCAGTGCTCGTTACTCCCGCTTCAGCCTTCCACAACAACGCACAACCCTTCCCGGCTAACATCCCGTACACGGCCCTCTGGTAAGAATGAGGGTCTGGCCCTCATCTACATGGAGTCCCCACATGAGCAAGTTCAGCGATATCACCGGCCCGGCACTGGAGCGTGCACTGGAACTGGTCAACAGTGCCGGTGGCAACATCAAGCACGGTGGTTCCAGCGCAGCCGAATGGCTCAAGACCGGTGCCGCCATTGGTGCGATGAAGACCGGCGGCCGTGCCGTCACCCGCGTCGCCAAGCGCAACCCCACCGCTACCGTCGCCGTTGCGGCGGTTGGCCTGGGCCTGATCGGCTATGCGCTGTACCGCAAGAACAAGCGCGACAACGAGGCCATCGAGGCCAAGTCGCGGCAGATCGCGCAGCGCCGCCGTCATGCGGCCAGCGTGACTGATGAAACCAGCGATATTGGTAGCGATGCCTGAGTTTTTTGGGGTGGTGCTTGAGGCAAGAGCACCCCTCCCCGACCCTCCCCTGCGCTTCGCGCAAGGGAGGGAGGAAAGCTCGCAGCTTGCTAGAGGCCTAGTTCTGCCAGTACGGCTGCGGTGGACTGACCGATGTCATCCAGCTGCGGATTGATACGCCCAGGCTCGTTGGCGAACTTGATCGGTATGCCCAGGTGGGTTCCGCCCTTTGCATCTGTCCAGACCATTTCGCGCGCACGCGTATGCGGATCATTGAAGGCTTCGGTCAGCGTCTTGACCGGTGCCCAGCACACGTCGATGTCGTGCAGGAACAGCGCCCATTCCACCAAGGTTCGCCGGGCGAAGGTTTCGGCCAGGAATTCCTTGACCGGGTCCTGTCCCGTCCCCGGTGGCAGGTGGCACAGATGGATCAGATCAGCGCGGCCTAGCGCGTTCAACAGGTTCTCGGCGAACTTGTGCTCGGCACCGCCGAGTGCGATCCAACGATCGTCGGCACAGCGGTACAGCTTGTACAGCGCATTGCCGCCCCAGCTGCGTTCTTCCTTGACCACCGGGTCGCGGCCAAGTGCAAACGGCGGGCCCAGCACGTTCGGCAACCACGCCATCAAGGCGTCCTGCATCGACAGATCGATGTAGTCGCCCTCACCCGTGCGTTCGCGGCGGAACAAGGCCATCAGGATGCCGTTGAGTGCCATCAGTGAGCCTGCCATGTCGGCCACCGGCATATGCGGCATCGCCGGCGTGCCATCCGGCGCACGGTTCAGGCTGACCACCCCGGTATCGGCCTGCATGGCGAGATCATGTGCGGGCCGGTTGACCTTGGGCCCGGTCTGGCCAAAGGCGCTGATCGAGCAGTAGACCAGCTTCGGGTTGATCGCCTTGCAGCTGGCGTAGTCGATGCCAAGCCGCTGGGCCACACCGGGCCGGAACGCTTCCACCACTACATCGGCCCACTCGACCAACCTGGTGAATGCGGCTTTGCCATCCGCGCTTTTCAGATCCAGCACGATGCAGCGCTTGCCGCGATGGGTATTGCGGAACCAGGTGGAAACACCGGCCTGCTTCAAGCCGATCTCGCGTACCGGCTCACCACTGGGCGGCTCGATTTTGATCACATCGGCACCGTGATCGGCCATCACCATGGTCAGGTGTGGGCCGGGTAGGAACAGCGACAGATCGAGTACGCGTACACCTTCGAGTTTCATTTTCGACTCCGTTGCCTCATGCCCCGAGCAGGCGCGCGCGGTCTGCATCGTTGTAGCCCAGCTCGCGCAGCAATGCATCGGCATCGGCGTTGAGCGACGGGCAGGCATTGCCACTCAGCCGCTGCCCATCGAGCTTGATCGGGTTGCGCAGCAGGCGCTGCGTGCCCTGTGCATGCTCGACGTCCTGCAGCATATCGACATCGCGCACATAGGGATTGTCCAAGGCCTGGGCGATGTCCAGCACCGGCGCGATTGGAATACGGCCAGCGAACTTCTGCGTCCAATGAGCGGTGGGCTGGGTGCTGAGGATTGCGTCGACCAGCACGGTCAGCTCCTCGCGCACCTGGCGACGCTCGGCGAAGCTGGCGAAGCGCGCTTCTGCGGCCCAGGCGGGGCTGCCGATGCCTTCAATGAAGGTTTGCCAGAACTTCTCCAGCATGCACATCACCATCACCCAGCCGTCGGCGGTGCGATAGACCTGGCAGGGTACGGTGGACGGGTGTGCGCTGCGCGACAGGCGCTCGGTGCGATGGCCTTCGTTGAGGTACCAGGTCGCCGGATAGCTGAGCTGGTGCAGGGCCACATCGAACAGGCTGACATCGACATCGCGACCAAGGCCGGTGCGCATCGCGCCGATGATGGCGGCGAGCAGGCCCATCGACATCGTGGTACCGGTCATGAAATCAACCATGGACAGGCCGAAGCGTGCCGGCGGCGCGTCCGGTTCACCGGTCAGTGCCATGAAGCCGGCTTCGGCCTGCATCAGGTAGTCGTAGCCCGGCCATGCGGCGCGCTCATTGTCGCGCCCATAGGCGGACAGGTGGGCGCAGACGATCTTCGGGTTGAGCTTGCTGAGCGTGGCGTAATCCAGGCCGAGCTTGCCGGGTTGGTCACCACGCAGGTTGTTGAGCACTGCGTCGGCGCTGGCGACCAGCTTCTCGAATACCTCGCGGCCCTCGGCGGCCTTCAGGTCCAGTCGCAGCGAGCGCTTGTTGAGATTGAAGGTCTGGAAGAACAGGCTGTCGCCTTCGCCCAGGAAGTACGGGCCGGTGCCGCGCGACACGTCGCCGCCCGGAGGGGATTCGATCTTGATGACCTCGGCGCCGAGATCGGCCAGATGCATCGAGCCATAGGGGCCAGCACCGTACTGTTCGACGGCAAGGATGCGCAGTCCCTGCAGGGGAAGGTCTTTCATGTGTGGCCTCTGGTTTGTAAAAAGCACCGCGGCGGTTGAGGACCGCGGTGAAGGGATGCCTTCTCCCTTCTCCCTTCGGGAGAAGGTGCCCCGAAGGGGCGGATGAGGGTTGGCGCCACCAGTACCAGCAGGCTTCGCCCTTACCCTCACCCCAACCCCTCTCCCGGTGGGAGAGGGGCTTTGAGCGTCAGATTTTGTTCCTGGCCACCAGCTGCTTGGCGATGATGATGCGCTGCATTTCGTTGGTGCCTTCACCGATGCACATCAGCATGGCGTCGCGGTGGAAGCGCTCGATGTCGTATTCCACCGAGTAGCTGTAGCCACCAAAAATCCGCATGCCTTCCTGCGCGCAGTACGCGCCCGTCTCGGTAGCGAAGTACTTGGCCATGCCCGCTTCCATGTCGCAGCGCTCGCCCTTGTCATAAGCGTTGGCCGCACTCTCGATCAGCAGCTTGGAGGCTTCAACCTTGGCGGCCATCTCGCCCAGCTTGAGCTGGATGGCCTGGTGCTCGGCGATCGGCTTGCCGAAAGTCATGCGCTCCTGCGCATAGCGTACCGATAGGCGCAGTGCGCCCTCGGCAATGCCGCAGCCGCGCGCCGCCACATTGATGCGACCCAACTCCAGGCCACCCACCGCGTGTTGGAAGCCCTGGCCTTCAACGCCACCGAGCATGCAGTCAGCCGAGACCTTGTAGTCCTGGAATACCAGCTCGCAGGTGTCGATGGCGCGGTAACCCGACTTCTTCAGCTTCTTGGCGACGATGAAGCCCTCACCCTTCTCGGCAATGAACATGGTCATGCCCTTGTGGCGCGGCTGCGCCTCCGGGTCGGTCTTGACCAGCAGCAGCACCATGTCGCCGTACATGGAATTGGTGATCCAGGTCTTGGCACCGTTGATGACATAGTGATCGCCCTCGCGCTTGGCGACCGTGCGGATTGCCTGCAGATCGGTGCCGGCATTCGGCTCGGTCAAACCCAACGCGCCGCGCAGCTCGCCGGTGGCCATGCGCGGCAGGTACTTACGCTTCTGCGCCTCGGTGCCGCAGCGCTCGATGGCTGCGGCCATGATCAGGTGCGAGTTGAAGATGCCGGTCGGCGCCATCCATACCGAGGACACCTTGATCACGATCTTGGCGTAGATGCGCGCCGGCAAACCCAGGCCGCCATATTCGGGCGAGATGGTGGCACCGAACAGGCCGATGTCTTTCATCTCCTCGACCAGGTGATGCGGGTACTTGTCCTCCTGATCGTATTCCTGCGCGATAGGCGCAACGGATTTCTCGACCCAGTGGTCGATCGAATCCAGCAACGCCTGTTCTTCCTCAGGGCCCCACAGCTGTTCCGGTTCGGTGCTCATCATTGCGCCTCAGTAGTTGACCTTGTCTTCCACCGAATGGCCGCGCTTTGCGATCAGCATGGTGCGGTTGAAGGTGCAGACCAACTTGCCGTCCTGGTTGAAACCATCGGTACGGCAGGTGACGATGCCAGCGCCCGGACGCGACTTGGATTCGCGCTTTTCCAGCACTTCCGATTCGGCCACCAGGGTGTCACCGACGAACAGTGGATGGGTCATCTTGATTTCGCTCCAGCCCAGGTTGGCCACGGCCTTCTGGCTGACGTCGGTAACGCTCATGCCGACCATCAGCGCGACGGTGAACGGCGAGCAGACGATGACCTTGCCGAACTCCGACGCCTTGGCGTATTCCTTGTCGAAGTGCATCGGATGGGTGTTCATCGTCAGCAGGGTGAACCAGGTGTTGTCGGTCTCGGTGATGGAGCGGCCCGGGCGGTGCTCGTAGATGTCGCCGACATTGAACTCTTCGTAGTAGCGGCCGAAGGTTTCGCGAAAGCGGTTTTCGGAGATCTGCTTGACGTTCTGAACCATGACGATGTCCTTTTGGTGCGGGTTGGGCTGGCGCTGGGCGCAGCTTGGTCAAAGAGGGGGCGATCAGGCGTTCAATGGAGCGTTGCGGTCAGCCGGCGCGTACGCCGAGTGCGCCGAGTGCGATTGCGCGTTCGGCGGCAATTTCGATGGGACGATCCACCAGCTTGCCGTCGAGCTGGATGGCTTCGCCGCCGCTTGCGGCCAGGGCGGCGACCACACGCTGGGCACGGTCATATTCGGCGGCGGTTGGCAGGTAGCGGCTTTGGATGGGATCGACCTGGGCCGGATGGATCGCTGCCTTGGCGGTAAAGCCAAGGTCGATCACGTGGTCGGTTTCATTGACCAGCCCGGCTTCGTCCTTGATGTCGAGGAATGGCACGTCGAGACAGCCGACGCCGGCTTCGGCGGCGATCGTCGCCAACTGTACGCGCGGGTGGAAGAAGCTGTCCCAGCCGGCACGACCACGCAGCGCGACGATGTAGTCGAAACCACCGAACATCAGCGCCTGCAGACGCGGAATGGCGTTGACCAGCGCGCGCGCATCCAGCAAACCCTTCGGAGTTTCGATCTGTGCGATGAACACGGTGTCGATGCCGGCGAGTGCAGCATCGGCCTGCTGCAGTTCGGCCACGGTTTCGACTTTTGGCAGCATCACGAAAGCGGGATTCAAGCCTGACGCCGCCAATGCCTTCAGATCCGCTTGCCCCAGTTCGGTAGACAGGGGATTGATGCGCAGGCCGATTTCGCTACGGCTATCCTGCGTCTCCGCAAGAAACGCGAACAGCGAAGCACGCGCGCTTTCCTTGTCCGCCGGAGCAACCGCGTCTTCCAGATCGATGCAGACCTGGTCGGCACCGGTGGCCACTGCCTTGGCGTAGCGCTCCGGGCGCGAGCCCGGCACGAACAGCAGGCAGCGGCGCGGGTTGTTCAGTGCAGCGCTCATGGTGCAGCCACCTGTGAAGCAAAGTGTTCGGCGATCTGACGACGCGTTGCGTACCAGGTGCCTGGCTTCTGCGCGACGTATTGCAGGAACTTCTCCAATGCGCCAATGCGACCCGGGCGGCCGATGATGCGCAGGTGCAGGCCCAACGACATCACCTTTGGACTGTGCTCGCCTTCGGTGTACAGCGTGTCGAAGCTGTCGATGGCGTAGTCCAGCCAGTCCTTGGGCAGGTAGGACGGCGCCACCCACATCTTCATGTCATTGGTGTCGAGCTGGTACGGCACGACGATCATCGGCTTGTCACTGCCGTCGACATCGCCCCAGAACGGCGCGTCGGCCGAGTAATCGTCCATGTGGTAGAGGAAGCCTTCTTCCTGCAACAGCCGGCGGGTGGAAGC
Organism: Stenotrophomonas sp. STEN063; assembly: GCF_056854515.1. Lineage (NCBI taxonomy): Bacteria > Pseudomonadati > Pseudomonadota > Gammaproteobacteria > Lysobacterales > Lysobacteraceae > Stenotrophomonas > Stenotrophomonas sp. STEN063. The sequence continues at coordinate 21,264 of NZ_JBXFWF010000041.1, read as the reverse complement.
GGTATGCAGGTAACGCGACAGCCAACCTACCGGGCGTGCGCCCGTTGTCTTCTCGATGCTGTCGGCAGCGTCGCGGATGAACTGGCGCTCCTGTTCCTCGTTGAAGCGGAACTGGTGGACCCAGCGGTGACCGTGCGAACACACTTCGTGGCGGCTGCCACGCAGGTAGTCGGCGATTTCCGGTGCGCGCTCCAGCGACACTGCAGCAGCGGTATAGGTGCTGGTGACGTTGTACCTGTCCAGCAGCGCGGATACGCGCGCATGGCCTTCGTTGACGCCGTAGCGGTAGTTGGATTCGTTGCCATAGTTGCGCACCGGCTTGGACAGGGTGACGTGCAGCTCGTCCACCGGCTCGGTGATCTTGTCACCCTGGCCCACGTTGTACTCGGACAGCTCTTCAACATTGACGACCACGGACAAGGCCAGGCGTGCATTGTTGGGCCACTGGTAGGCGGGTTTGGACATGGTGGTCTCGGTGCAGTTATTGGTTGCGTGGTGGTGGGGTTTACAGCGTTGCTTCTACTTCGTAGTTGCTTCGGTTCCATCGTTCCCGCGGCAGCAGGAGCGACGGACTGAAGGTCGCTCGGCACTGCCTCAATGGTTCTCCTCACCACCAGAGACGTTGATTGCCTCACCTGTGATGTAAACCGCGTCGTCCGAGCACAGGAACGCCGTGGCTGCGGCCGTATCCGAAGGCAGACCCGGGCGACCAGCCGGAATGCGCGCACGCATGTCCGCCAGGTACTGCTCCACGCTCTTGCCCTGCTTTTCCGCGAAGTATTCGTTCTGCCAGGCACCCAGACCCGTGGTGACATGGTTCGGGCAAACCGCGTTGACGTTGATCCCATGCGCTCCCAGCTCCAGCGCCGCGACGCGGGTCAGGCCGACCAGGCCGTGCTTGGACGAGCAATACGCCGCTGCATGCGGGAACGCCGACTTGGCCGCCTGCGAAGCGATGTTGACGATGCGGCCACCACCCTGGGCAATCATCTGCCGGCCGGCATGCTTGATGGCCAGGAAGGCACCGCGCAGGTTCACGCCCAGCACCGCGTCCCATTCCCTGGCATCGATGTCGACCAGCGACTTCATCAAATAGCCGATGCCGGCGTTGTTGACCAGGATGTCAAGGCGGCCGAAGCGCTCGACCGTGGCCTTGACCACTGCCTCCACCTGCGCCTCTTCCAGCACATCCAATGCCATCGCCACGCACTCGCCACCGCTGCTGGCAGCCAATTCGGCGGCAACCTGCGCCAGCTCCTCGTCGGTGCCCACCGCAGTGACCGGCATCTCGGCGCCACGCACCTGGCCGATGTCGGTCAGCACCACCTTGCAGCCTTCCTGCAGCAGGCGGCGGGCAATGCCCTCGCCCAGGCCGGCGCGGCGACCAGCGCCGGTGATGAGTGCGACCTTGCCCTGCAATTCGGGGAAACGAGCCATGACCAATGTTCCTTGTGCGCTTACAGCGCGCTGGTGAGGATGAACAACGGATTGTCAGCGTATTGCTGGAACTGCGCTGCACCGGCCTGCACGGTCGGGTCGGCGAGGTCTGCGCCGAACGCGGCCATGTCCGGGATGCGCATCAGCTCGATGTAGTCGTACGGGGAACTGCCTTCACCAATCAACAGACCGCTGGCCTTGAGTACCTCGAACGTCTCCACCGACGGCAGCGCATTGACCACCGGCAGGTCGCTGGCACGCGCCCAGGCCTCGTATTCCTCACGGCTGACGCCGGCTTTGAGGTTGAACAGGACGATCACGGTTTGCATGGCTTCCTCCCGGGTAAAAGACTGTGGCACACTTTGTCCGGACAAAGTGTAGGCATGCCATCCGCCCCCGGTCAACGTCGGCGGCGGAAATCCCCCACCGGCGTATCTACCTGCCATAACCCAACTCTTGAGGTGCGTCGATGAAGTTGAAGCGTTATTACCCGTGGTTGATGGCGTTGATGGGGATGCTGGTGCTGCTGGTCTCCAACGGCCTGACCGTGACCGGCCTGACCGCTTTCGACGAATCCCTGCTCAAGGACTTCGGCTGGAGCCGCAGCGAGCTCAAGCTGCGCGACCTGATCACCCTGGTGCTGGCCGGCTGGATGGCGCCGTTCCTGGGTGCGCTGATCGACAAGGTTGGCCCGCGCAAACTGGTGCTGGCCGGCATCGCGCTGCTGGCGGCGCTGTATGCGGCCTATGCGCACATCCATTCGCTGGCCCACCTGTACTGGATCCACGTCGGCTTTGCCGCGGTGCTGGTCGCCGCCGGCCTGAATGTGGCAGTGATCTTCGTATCGCAGTGGTTTGCCACCCATCGCGGCACCGCAATTGGTATTGCCTTGGTCGGCACCAGCCTCGGCGGCATGGTCTTCCCCAAGCTCGGCGTGCAGCTGATGCAGAGCATGGACTGGCGCGCAGCGCTGCTGTGGGAAGCCGCGATCCCACTGGCCTTCCTGATCCTGGCCTTCCTGTTCGTGCGCAGCCCGCGCCCGGGTGGCATCCAGCCCTGGGGCGCGGACACGCTGGCCGCCAAGGCCGCCGCCGGCAAGCCGGCCGCGTCCTCATTGCCGGACCTGAGCTACCAGCAGGCGATGCGCACCCGCACCTTCTGGGTGCTGGCCTTCGTGGCGATGACCACCTTCTTCTCGATCATGGCGGTTGCCTCCAACCTGTTCCTGCACATGCGCGACCTCGGCTTTGAGCCGGCCACCGCTGGCAATGGCCTTGGCCTGATGTTCGGCCTGGCAATGGTGGGCAAGTTCATCTTCGGCTTCCTCGCCGATGTATTGCCGGCCAAGCGCGTGTTCCTGGTCAACCTGGCGATCATGGCCGCAGGTGCATTGATCCTGGCGACGATGCGCGCCGACCTGATCTGGTATTCGCTGGCCTTGTTCGGCCTGGGCTGGGGTGGCCTGTACACGATGATCCAGCTGCTGGCGGTCAACGCCTTCGGCTTGGGTTCGGCCGGCAAGATCCTCGGCACCATCACCCTGCTCGATGCGACCACCGCCGGCCTCGGTATCTGGGTAACGGCCAAGATCTTCGATATCACCAAGAGCTACCACATCGCTTTCAGCCTGATCTGCGCGCTGATCGTGCTGGCCCTGCTGGCCGCAACGCTGGTGCGCGACGAACGCGCGCGCGCCTCGGCTACCTGATCCCCACTACTGCAACGGAGAGACCCCATGCCCGTGATGGAAACGTCCAACCTCACCGCCCGCCAGTACTGGGAGCAGGTCAAGGCCAACCCCAACCGCGCCAAGTTCGGCTTCGGCGCGCGCCCGGCCATCGTCAACATCGATGTGCAACGCGCCTATACCGACCTGGCCGCGTTCAAGACCGCGTATGAGACCGACCCGCGCCAGATCGAGCACATCAATGCGCTGTCGGCGCAGGTGCGCGCGCTCGGCCTGCCGGTGGTGTGGACGTATGTGGCGTACCTGGAGTCGGGCGAAGACGCCGGCACCTGGGGCACCCGCACCAACACGCCGGACTCGCTGCAGAACATCAAGCACGGCTCCGAGCGCGCGCAGTTCGATCCACGCGCCGACGTGCAGCCGGGCGACATCGTCATGCACAAGCGCATGGCCAGCCCGTTCTTCGAAACCAACCTGTGGTCGCTGCTGACCTTCCACAAGATCGACACGCTGATCATCACCGGCGGCTCGACCTCGGGCTGCATCCGCGCCTGCGTGATCGACAGCCTGTCGCGCGGCTACCGCAGCATCGTTCCGGAAGAATGCGTGGCCGACAAGCACGAGATCCCGCACTTCGCCAACCTCAGCGACATCATGCTCAAGTACGGCGACGTGGAGCCGGTCGAGCATGTGGCCGCACAGCTGCAGGCCTTGCGCGCATGAACGCCACGACCAAGTCCGACCCCGGCCTGTTCGACTACTGGCCCTACGACAGCCGTCCGAAGATCGAATGGCCGGGCGGTGCCCGCGTGGCGCTGTGGATCGCGCCCAACATCGAGTTCTACGAGTACGCGCCGCCGGCCAACCCGCAGCGCAAACCGTGGCCGCGTCCGCTGCCGGACATCCAGGGCTATGGCACGCGCGACTACGGCAACCGCGTCGGTCACCAGCGGATGATGCGGGTGATGGACCAGTACGGCCTGCGCGGCTCGGTGTCGCTGTCCACGGCCATGCTCAAGCACCATCCGGAAGTGATCCAGATGGCGGCCGAGCGCAACTGGGAATTCTTCAGCCACGGCATCTACAACACCCGCTATACCTACGGCATGAACGAGGCGCAGGAGCGGGAGATGATCGCGCACTCGATGGCGCTGATCGCCGAGCACACCGGCCAACACTGCGACGGCTACCTGGCACCGGCGCTGTCGCATTCGGACGCCACCATCGACCTGTTCGCCGAGGCCGGTGGCCTGTACACCTGCGACCTGTTCCACGATGACCAGCCAACGCCGGTAAAGACCCGCTCGGGCAAGCGCTTCGTGTCGGTGCCGTACTCGCTGGAGCTCAACGACACCATCGTCTACGTCACCAACAAGATCGAGCCGCGCCGTTACGGGCAGATGATCAAGGACGCCTTCGACCGCCTGTACGCCGAAGGCGAGCACTCCGGCACGGTTATGTGCGTGCCGCTGCACGCCTACCAGGTCAGCCACCCGCACCGCTTGGCCGCTTTCCACGATGCGATGGACTACATCTGCAGCCACGACAAGGTGTGGAAGGCCACCGGCCGCGAGATCGCCCAGCATTATCTGGACAAGCACTACGACGATGCGCTGGCCTCGATGACGGCGATCAACGCGGAGGACGCGGCATGAGCCTGGATCGCAGCTTCCTGGAGTACCCGCAGCTGCGCCATGGCATGGACCATGCGCGTTACAGCTGGTCGATGCTGGCCGAGCGCCCGGCCGTGCGCTGGCCCGACGACAAGCCGCTGGCGCTGTGGATCAACCTGAGCCTGGAGCACTTCCCGCTCAACCCCAAGGGCGAGGGCTTCAAGCCGCACGGCGCAATGGTCATGCCCTACCCGGACCTGCGCCATTACACGCTGCGCGATTATGGCAATCGGGTCGGCGTGTTCCGCGTACTGGATGCGCTGGAAAAGTACGGTCTGCGCGCCAGCACTGCGGTCAACGGCGAGCTGGCCGAACGCTACCCGGCCCTGCTGCGCAGGTTGAAGGCGCGCAGCGCCGAGCTCGTCGCGCACGGCTGGAACATGGACAGCGTGCACTACGGCGGGCTGGACCCGGCGCGCGAAGCTGAATACATCCAGCGCAGTTTGGCCGCGCTGGCCCCGTATTCGGACGCCCCCATCCAGGGCTGGTTGTCACCGGCCCGCTCGCAGTCCGAGAACACCCCGGAACTGTTGCAACAGGCCGGTTTGCAGTGGTTTGGTGACTGGATCAACGACGAGCTGCCCTACCCCTTCCAGACCGCCAACGGCCCCCTCACCGCACTGCCGTTGTCACTGGAATTGGAAGATCGCTTCATCGTCGGCGAAAATCTGCATGCCGAGGCCGAGTATGCGGACCAGATGGTCGATGCCTGCGATTTCCTGCTTGAGGAGGCGCAGCGCAACGGACAGGGTCGCCTGCTCGCGCTCAACATCCACCCGTGGGTGATGGGCCAGCCGCACCGCATCAAGCACCTGGAACGCGTGTTCGCCCATTTGGCAGACAACGCAGGGCTGATCTGGAACGCTGCGCCTTCGCAGATCATCGCCGCCTCACGTTGAGGCGGCGGTTCCAGGCAACCGTCGTCGCCAGAAAACGCGCCGGCCTTTACCCAAGAGCCCTTGCATGAACACTGAAGCCAACACCGCCCTGCCGCCGCGCGAAGCGATGGAATTTGACGTCGTCATCGTCGGCGCCGGCCCTGCCGGTCTGGCCACCGCCATCCGCCTGCGCCAGCTGGCGGTCGAGAAGGGCCAGGAATTGTCGGTGTGCGTATTGGAGAAAGGCTCCGAGCCCGGCGCGCACATCCTGTCCGGCGCGGTGATGGACCCGCGCGCGCTCAACGAGCTGTTCCCGGACTGGAAGGAACGTGGTGCGCCGCTGCGGCAGGCCGTCACCCGCGACGAATTCCTGTTCTTGAATGAAACCGGCGCCAAGAGCACCCCGCACGCCCTGCTGCCGGAATGCTTCCACAACGACGGCAGCTACATCATCAGCCTGGGCGAAGTCAGCCGCTGGCTGGCGCAGCAGGCCGAAGCACTGGAAGTGTCGATCTTCCCGGGCTTTGCCGCCGCCGAAGTGCTGTACGACGAGAACGGCGCGGTGATGGGCGTGGCCACCGGCGACATGGGTATCCACAAGGACGGCACGCCGGGCCCGAACTACGAGCGCGGCATGGAACTGCATGCCAAGTACACGATCTTCGCCGAAGGCTCGCGTGGCCACCTCGGCCGCCAGCTGATCAGCAGGTTCAAGCTCGATGCCGGCAAGGACCCGCAGTCCTATGGCCTGGGCATCAAGGAACTGTGGCAGATCGATCCGGCCAAGCACGAGCCGGGCCTGGTGGTGCACGCCGCCGGCTGGCCGCTGGACAACGACACCTACGGCGGTGCCTTCCTGTACCACGCCGAAGGCGGCAAGGTCTCGATCGGCTATGTGGTCGGCCTGGACTACAAGAACCCGTGGCTGAGTCCGTTCGAGGAATTCCAGCGTTTCAAGACCCATCCGGCGATCCGCAAGCACCTGGAAGGCGGCAAGCGCGTTGCCTACGGCGCACGTGCGATCACCGCCGGCGGCATCCTGTCGCTGCCCAAGACCGTGTTCCCGGGCGGCGCGCTGGTCGGCTGCGAAGCCGGCTACCTCAACGTCAGCCGCATCAAGGGCAGCCACGCCGCGATCAAGACCGGCATGCTGGCCGCCGAGGCCGCGTTCGATGCGCTGGTCGCCGGTCGCTCGCGCGATGAGCTGACGGCGTATCCGGAAGCCTTCGAGAACAGCTGGCTGAAGGCCGAGCTGATGCAGGCCAAGAACTTCAAGCAGTGGTTCAAGAAGGGCCGCACCCTGGCCACGCTGATGACCGGCATCGAACAGTGGCTGCTGCCCAAGCTGGGCATCCGCAATGCGCCGTGGACCATCCACCGCACCAAGGCCGACCACGAGTGCCTGGAGCCGGCCGCCAGCCAGCCGAAGATCAACTATCCCAAGCCGGACAACGTGCTGACGTTTGATCGCCTGAGCTCGGTGTTCCTGTCCTCGACCAACCACGAGGAAGACCAGCCCAGCCACCTGACCTTGAAGGACGCCAGCGTGCCGGTGAAGGTCAACCTGGCCACCTATGGCGGCCCTGAGGCACGTTACTGCCCGGCTGGCGTCTACGAGTTCGTCGGCGAAGGCAGCGACACCCGCCTGCAGATCAACGCGCAGAACTGCGTGCACTGCAAGACCTGCGACATCAAGGACCCGACCCAGAACATCGTGTGGGTGACCCCGCAGGGTGGTGGCGGACCGAACTATCCGGCGATGTAAACGTCGCCATCAACCCACAGGAGTTTTGATGAGCATTGTCAGTCCAGGCGCCCGCTTCCGCGCGGCGCTCACACAGGAAAGCCCGCTGCAGATCCCCGGTGCGATCAACGCCAACCACGCGTTGCTGGCCAAGCGGGCGGGCTTCCGTGCGGTCTACCTGTCCGGTGGCGGCGTCGCCGCCGGCTCGCTGGGCCTGCCGGACCTGGGCATCAACACCATGGACGACGTGCTCACCGACATCCGCCGCATCACCGACGTCTGTGACCTGCCGCTGCTGTCGGACATCGACACCGGCTTTGGCCCGAGCGCGTTCAACATCGCGCGCACGGTGAAGTCACTGATCAAGGCCGGTGCGGCGGCCTGCCATATCGAAGACCAGGTCGGTGCCAAGCGCTGCGGCCACCGCCCCAACAAGGAAATCGTGTCGCTGGGCGAGATGGTGGACCGGGTCAAGGCCGCCGCCGATGCCAAGACCGATCCGGATTTCTTCCTGATCGCGCGTACCGATGCGATCCAGATGGAAGGCGTGGACGCGGCGATCGAGCGTTCGCTGGCCTGCGTCGAGGCCGGTGCCGATGGCATCTTTGCCGAAGCCTCGTATGACCTGGAGACCTACAAGCGCTTTGTCGATGCGGTGAAGGTGCCGGTATTGGCCAACCTGACCGAGTTCGGGCAGACGCCGCTGTTCTCGACCGAAGAGCTGGGTTCGGTGGGTGTTGCGATGTGCATCTACCCGCTGTCGGCGTTCCGCGCGATGAACAAGGCCGCGGAGAACGTGTACACCGCGATCCGTCGCGATGGCCACCAGCGCAATGTGGTGGACACCATGCAGACCCGCGAGGAACTGTATGAGCGGATCGGGTATCACACCTTTGAGCAGAGTCTGGATAGGACGTTTGCTGGGAAGAAGTGATGATTTTTTGGTGGGGGGCTTTGAAGCTATGAGCCGGAATGCCTGGAAGCTTAGAAGCTTGAAATGCCAAAAGCTCAAAAGCTGCCCTCACCCCTACCCCTCTCCCGTAAACGGGAGAGGGGCTGCTTCGTCGCGATTCTGCATGGGCCGGCATCACTAGCTTCGGCGCACTCCGCCAACTCTGTCCGGAGCCGAAAAGCCAAAGCTCAAGCAATGCTCTGAAGCATCCCTTCTCCCGCGTGCGGGAGAAGGTGCCCAGCGGGCGGATGAGGGGGCTTCTGCTTCGAGCTTCTGCTTCGAGCTTCTGCTTCGAGCTTCTGCTTCGAGCGCTTTCCAACAGACCCAAAAATGCATGAAGTCTCCCTTCTCCCGCTTGCGGGAGAAGGTGCCCAACGGGCGGATGAGAGGGGCTCTTGCTTGAGCCTTTGCTTCCCCTCCCAGCACCAGCCATCATTGCCAACGCCGAACAACCACGGCCGCCCCTGCACCGAGAAAGCAATGCCCCGCCTTCCACTGATCGCCCTCGCCTGCCTGACGCTCAGCGCCTGCGGCCAGCGCGATGCCTTCAACCACTCGGCCAATGCCGATCCACATCAACGCGAACTCGAACGCGCATTCGCCATCTGTGCTGGTTGCCACGACACCCGCGCCAACCTCGGCCACCGCGTTGGCCCCAATCTGCATGGCGTGATTGGCCGCAAGGCCGGCACCGCTCCGGGCTACAACTACTCCGACGCAATGAAGGCCAGCGGCATCATCTGGGATGCGCAGACCCTGGATGCCTTCATCAAGTCACCGACCAAACTGGTACCCGGCAGCAAGATGGTCAATGCCACCTCCGACCCGGCACGCCGCCAGGCCGTGATCGAGTTCCTGTCCACGCTACCGGAATAAGCAGGGCATCAATCCAGCGTCTGCACACCGCCACCATTGACGAACAAGGTCTGGCCACTGACCCAGTTGGAGATCGGCGCGGCGAAGTACAGCACCGCACCGGCAATGTCGTCGGCTTCACCCAGGCGTTTGATCGGCGTATGCGACAACATGCGCTCCTCGATCTCCGGCGTCAGCACCGTCGCCAAGGCATCCGTGCGCACCGCACCCGGCCCCACCGCATTGACCCGGATCCCGGCCGGGCCATAGTCATGCGCGAGGTTCGCGGTCATATGATTGATCGCCGCTTTTGACGCAGCATAGGCACTGATCGCCGGGCTTTTGTTGATCGAGCTCATCGAGGACATGTTGATGATGGAGCCATAGCCCGCTTGCTTCATGTGCGGCGCACACAGCTGCGACAGCCGCCACGCACTGAATACATTGATCTGGAAGGGCCGCTCGAACTGCTCCACGCTGATCTCGAATGGACTCTCGCACCCGGCACCACCGCCACCGGCGTTGTTGACCAGAATGTGGATGCCGCCAAGTTCAGCCGCCGTGCGCTCGACCACGCGAACCAGGTCCTCGTCCTTGAGCACGTTGCACTCCAGGGCCAAGGCCTTGCCGCCGGCCGCGACAATCTCCGCTGCCACCTTTTCTGCAGCAGCAAGCTTCAGGTCGGCAATGGCGACGGCCGCGCCATACGCCGCCAACATCAGGGAACTGGCGCGACCAATACCGTTGCCACCGCCGGTGACGATGGCCACTTTGCCAGCGAGATCGAAATGCGCTTGCGGGATCATGGTTACGTGCTCCTGTCCGGGCGATTCATCGACCCGGACACCATACACCCCACCACCAGCGGCGGGGTGATGGCAACTTTCGGCAAGCGCGACCGGCGCCGGTGCAGGCTTACTGGCCGATATTCTTCGCCAGGAACGCTTCCAGCGCACGATAGAACGCCGCGCTGTTGTCGTCGTTGTAGAAGCCATGGCCTTCGCCCGCAACCGCCATCCACTCCGGCGGCTTGCCGGCGGAAACCAGGGCCGCACGCATTGCATTGGCCTGTGCAATCGGCGTGCGCTCGTCACGCTCACCGTGGGCGAGGAACACCGGCGCCTTGATGCTGGACGCAAGCGAGGTCGGCGAATTGGCCGCCAACTCCTCGTCGTTGCGTCCGATGACGCGCGTCAGGTAGTTGCGGCCAAAGGCGTGGTCCTTGATATCGCCCTTCTTGTACATCATCTTCAAATCATAGACACCGGCCAGACCCACCGCACAGCGGATCAACTCCGGCTGCCGCGCGGCCAGCATCATCGCCGAGTACGCGCCGAAGCTCGCGCCATAACTGCATACACGCGAGGTATCGGCAAGGCCCAGGGAAGCCGCATGGTTCAAGCCATCCAACACGTCCTGTTGGATGCGCGTTCCCCACTGCAGGTAACCGAGCTCTTCGAATGCGTGGCCGCGGCCACCACTGCCGCGGTAATTGACCTGCACCACCAGATAGCCGCGATTCGCGAGGAACTGTGCGTCGTTGTCGTAGAACCAATCGTCACTTACACCGTGCGGACCACCGTGCGGCAACAATACGGTTGGCAGCCTTCGTCCCTCGCTGTTGCGCGGAATGGTCAGTATCGCCTCCAGTTCCGTTCCATCACCAGCCTTGAAACGCACCGGGCGGCGCTCGGCCATCAGCGTTGGGTCGATACCCTCGCGGGGCGCCAACACCTTCTCCAGCTTGTTGGTCGCACGCCGGAATACGTACCAACCGCCGGGATCACGGTCGCTGGCCAGGTGCACAAGGATCGTCTGCCCGTCACGGCTCACGTCGTCGAAGGTCACGTGCTGTGCCGGCAGCAGGTCCGCCAAGGCCTTGTGCAGCTCCGCCTCCGGCTTGCCAGGGTCGAAGTACTGCAACTGTGGACGCCCCGTCACCGGCGAGGCAGCAAACGGTACCGCCGGATCGCGCGTCCATTGCGACAAGCCGACGTTGCTGAAGCCATCCGCGAGCAGGGTGTCCCGGTCACTGCCGTCTGCAGCGCTGGATACCAGTGATACCGGCCCGTCGTTGCGACTGAAGCGCCCATACACACGCTGGTTGTCGGCCGAGAACGCATAGGGCGTCCAGACGCCACCGACGTTTTCCTGTAGGACCGGCTGCCAGCGCTGCCCGTCCCCGGAGGCGTACAGCAGGTAGTTGTCGTCATCGTCGCGCCCCCATGCGTAACGCGCTACGCCATTGCGGTCGATCACGAACTCCAGGCTCGGCACATTGATGCTGGCAATCAACTTGAAGTTGGGACGTGGTCCCGCATCCACCAGGTACAACATCGAGTTGGTGGGGTTGCGCTTGAGCTGACGCATGTAGAAGCGGTCATCATTGCCCTGGGCCACGCCCTCGATGAAACCGAAGCCACGGTCCAGGCCCGCGGCGGCATTCTGCTGTTCGTAGCCGTAGATATAGCGCTGGTTCTGTCCATCGAAATCGCTGGCGACGATCTCGCCCATCGGTAGCGGCTTTTCAAGCGAACCGTACTTTCTCCCCTTGGCGACTACCAGCCGTTTGTCGCTTACCCAGATGATCTGGTACGGGCTTTCAAAGCGCGGCAGGCGCAGCACCGCGGTGCGCTGCATGTCGCTCAGGCGCAGTATCTGCACCGCGTGGTTGCCTTCACCGAAGTCGGTGCCCATTGCCAGGTATTCGCCACTCGGCGACAGCGTCGGCATCGAGAACGGGCTGGCCTTGGCAAACACTTCAACCGGCACCTGTTGCGCGGCTGCCGGCCACGCCAGGCAGGCCAACAGCAACATGGATCGGAACATCGCTTTCCCTGCTTTTCCCATGACGCGTTCCCCAACGGTCTTATTCCTGAATGGGAGCGTATTTCATTTCATCTTCGACTAGAAGACCGCATTCGGGGGAGATTCGACAAGCGCGAATCCGGGCAGGCGCAGGCCATGCAACCTTGCAGCTTTTCTTCGCGCCGGCATTCTGATATTTATTTGTCCGGACAAATACCAAGCCTGTTGTATGGGCGGCAAACGGGCCGCAACTGCCCAACCGACGCCGCCTCCTTCCAGCGGTCCGCTGTACTCCCGCCCTTCTGGTTTCCTGCAAGGTCCCGCCATGCGCTCCATGTTGATCATCGTCGCCTCATTGCTCGTCATTGGCTGCAGCAAACAACGCGAGCCGGCCGCCGCCAGTGCGCCAACTGCACCTCCGGCCGCGGCCGAAGCCCAGGCAGCGCCCGCCGCGACCACCACCGCAATCAGCGGCGAACAGGCGTTCGCGATGTGCGCGACCTGCCACAGCCGCGATGCCGGTGCACCGCAAAGGATGGGGCCGAACCTGCACGACCTGCTCGGGCGCAAGGCCGGCAGCAATCCCGGCTTCGATTACTCACCCGCGCTGCGCGCCAGCGACATCACCTGGGACGCCGCACAACTGGATGCCTATCTGGCAGCACCGACGAAGCGGGTGCCTGGTACACGCATGGTCATCGCCGTACCCGATGCGGCGCGCCGGCAGGCGCTGATCGAGTATCTGTCGGCCCCCTGACGTTGTTCCTGCCAGCACGGCCACAGAACCACCGCCGATGGCACCCCGCGCAGCAACGAGGAGTGACATGCACCTTCAGTTCGAGCGCTTCACCCTGTTCTGCCGCGACCTGGAAGCCTCGCTGCGGTTCTACCGCGACACCTTGGGCTTGGTCGTGGTCGAGGAAAAGACCCTGGAAGGGCCGATGGCAGGCGGACTGCTGCAGTTGCCCGCCTGTCGCATCCGTATCGCAATGCTCGCGACCGAAGCGGAAGCAGCGGTCATCGTCGGCCTGTTCGAGATAAGCCAGACCGCGCTGAACACGCTTGCACCGCCGCTGGGCAAACCTGCCCACGGGCAGGCAGCGCTGGTGCTGTCCACCGGTTGCTTCGATGCGCTGCATTGCGCGCTGGGCGCAGCCGGGTACCGCTTCCTGACGCCGCCACTCGCCTATCCCAAGCACACCGCCAGCGCCCGTTCGCCGGCCGGCCTGTACCGCGAAATGATCGTCTACGACCCGGACCACGTGCCGGTGAGCATCCTGCAGATTGAACCGCTTCCCAAGGAGACCACGGCATGACCGGCATCGCCCGTTCCATCACCGGCAGCATCCAGTACACCAGCAACCAGAGCCACCGGCAGGGCGCCGAACGTGGCCGCGAAAGCTTCCGCCTGGACGTGCACCGCGACGGCTCGCGCGTGCTGGCCGCGCATTGCGAGATCGACGATGCGCCCGCTGTTGTGCGCGACGTCAACCTGCGCGTGGATTCCAGCAACATGCCGCAGGAATGCTTCGTGCGCATCGCCGTTGGCGGCCGGTTCCGCGGCTCGGGTTGGTTCACCTTCAACGCCAGCGAGGCCCAGTGCGAATCCTCGACTACGGTGGAGGGGCGCATCTGCCAGCGCTTCCCGCTGCAGTCGCCGCTACGGGCCTTCGGCAACCACGCCATCATCAACGATGCCTATGCGATGTCGCTCTACGATCTGGCGCAGGGGCCGGGCAAGCAGCATTTCTTCATGTTGCTGTCCTCGCCGGATCATCGCGGCGCCACCGGCCCAATGATCTACCCGGTACAACTGGCCATCGAATACATCGGTGAGGAAGAGATCGATGTCATCGCCGGCCGCTTCAAGGCACGGCATTTCCGCATCCTCGATGTCGGCATGCCGGAAGAGCACCCTGACTACGATCTGTGGGTAAGCGCCGATGAGCACTACACCCTGCTGCGCGCCAGCGTCACCGGCTACATGCAGACCGCCTACGAGCTGAGCAGCTATCACGTGCAGGAGCACTGAGGTGCTGCTGCAGATCCTGCTGGTCGCGCACATCGCCGTGCTTGGCTACTGGCTGGGCTCGGAACTGGTGATCAACAGCACCTACCGCTACGTCTGCAATGGCAGCAACATTCCCTTCGTTGAGCGCAGCCGGTTGATGGAGCATGTGATGCACGTGGACCAGCACGTGCGCTACGCACTGGTGTTGCAGGCCGGGTTGGGATTCTCGCTGGCCGCGCTGTATGGCTTGATACCCGGTGCTTACATCACCGCCGCCATCGCCGCTGTGCTGTGCGTGTTGTGGTTGATCTTCGTCGAAGCCGTGCACCAGCTACGGCATACCCGCCTGGGTGCACGCCTGGCGGCGATCGACCGCGGCTCCCGTTACCTGTTCATGGCGCTGCTGCTGTGCCTGGCTACCGGCCTGCTCGGCGGCGGCTGGGACATGCCGGCATGGCTGCGCTGGAAGCTGGCGTTGTACGCCGGGGTGATGGCGTCCGGCGTCGGCATACGGCTGGCGCTTATCGCGCACTTCCACACCTGGAAGGTGATGGCGCAGGAAGGCCAGAGCGATGCCAGCAATGCCATCATCCGCCGTACCTATGTCAAAGCGACCTCGGTGCTTGGCGTGCTGTGGCTGTTCATTGCCGCAATCGTGTTCGTCAGCGTGTTCAAGCCAACATGACAATGAACGATCACAACGTGTTGCTGGCAGATCTGCGCGGGTTGCTGGGTGAGGACGCGGTCTTGTGCGATGGCGACACCTTGCAGTTGATGGCCGGCGACCTGTACAGCAGTGGGCCGCCGCCGCTGGCGGTCATCCGCACGCGCGACAGTGCTTGCCTGGCACAGGCGGTTGCACGCATCACCGCTGCGGGACTATCGGTCATCCCGCGTGGCGGCGGCCTGAGCTATACCGGCGGTTACCTGTGTGAAAGCAGTGGCAGTGTGCTGGTGGATCTGTCCGCGCTGAACCAGATCGAACATATCAGCGCCGAGGACATGTACGTGGTGGCGCAGGCAGGGGTGACCTGGAAACAACTCCATGACGCGCTCACACCACTGGGCCTGCGCGTGCCGTACTTCGGTACGTTCTCCGGTGCAGGCGCCAGCATTGGTGGCGGGCTCAGCCACGGTGCCTTGTTCTTCGGCAGCGCGCGCTATGGATCGGCCGCCGACAATGTACTCGGCGTTGAAGTCATCACCGCCGATGGCGACGTGTTGCGCACCGGGCAGTGGGCGCTGAAGGCTGCGCCCGAACCGGTGTTCCGCAACTTCGGCCCGGACACCACCGGCCTGTTCATGCATGACGGCGGCGCTTTCGGCATCAAGACCCGTGCTGCGTTCCGCTTGATTCCGCTGCCTGCACACAACGGTTACGCCTCCTTCGCGTTCACCGATTTCGAATCCGCCGCGCGTGCATTGTCAGCCGTTGCCCGCGCGGGCCTGGCCGAGGAAGCCTATGTGCTGGATGCCGGTGCGGTGGCGGCGAATATCGAGCGCGCCCGCAGCGTGGCTGGCGCGCTGCGGGCGTTGCGGCAGGTGCTGGAAAGCACCTCGGGCATTGCCAGCAAGTGCAGGGCCTTGCTCGGCATGGCCAGGGCCGGACGCCAGGTCGTTCCGGCCGATGCCTTCAGCCTGCATCTGGTTGCCGCAGGCAATAGTCCGGCGGCGGTTGAACATGATCTGGCAACGGCGCGGGCGCTGGCCCAGCAACATGGCGGCAACGGGATCGCCGCAACCGTGCCACGTATCGCCCGCGCCGATCCCTTCCCAGGGCTCAACGCGGTGCTGGGCGCCAACGGCAGCCGTTGGGCGGCATTGAACGTCAAGGTGGCGCACTCACGCGCGCCAGCACTGATCCGCGCCCATCAACAGCTGATCGCCGCGCACGCTGCCGAGATCGAACACTGTGGCGTGCGCGTTACGTATCTGTGCTCGGCGCTATGCAACTACAGCTTCAGCTTCGAGGCTGTGTTTCATTGGCAGGACAACTGGCAGCCGCTGCACGCAGCCACGGTGCAGCCAGCGCTGCTGCAGACCTTTGCGCAAGGGCCGGACAATCCCGATGCGCGGGCGCTGGTCGAGCAATTGCGGCAGCTGACCTGCGCCCTGTTCGCACGGATGGGGGGCGCTTCCAATCAGATTGGGCGTACCTATCCGTTCCTTTCGGAACTGGAGGATCCGCCTGCCGCCCTACTGCGCGACATCAAGCGGTTGCTGGATCCGCAGCGGCGCATGAACCCCGGCGTATTGGGGCTCTGACCGTAAGATGTGGCAGGATCACCGTTGACGCATCCATCAGGGGGGAATCCTCCACATGTCTGTTGCTTCGCCGGGACTGGCCCGGTTGCTATCCATCGTCGCCCTTTCCATGGTGTCACCGGCCGCGCTGGCAATGGCCCAGTGCCCGCAGGAATCGAGCAAATCCACTGCGTTCTGGCTGCTGGGCTGGTCGATCTTCGCGCTGTTCGTTGGCGGCGGCATTGTGTTGCTGCTGTTGATCTTCCGCGCAACACGCAATGCGCGGCCGAAGCCACGCTGGCTACTGCGCATCGCCGGGGTTCCAGCGATGCTGGCGATGTGGATGCTGGGTTTCGGTATTTTCCTGGGCCAGTTCGTACTGGTGTGCTGAGGCAGATCCTCAGGCCTGCGCGAACCACCAAGGTGATGCCGTACCTGTGTTGATCAGCAGCGCGCGTGCGCGCACGAATCGACGGATCGATGCCGTGCCCATGCGTGAGCCGCCCATGCCGGAGAGTTTGAAGCTCTGCTTCTCTGCGGTCTGCACCATGCCGGTCAAGCAGGCGTCGTTGATGGAAATGCCGCCGGCCTGCAGCTGGCGCGCCACCCGCTGCGCGCGCTCGGGGCTTTGCGTGAACACCGCCGCCGACAGGCCGAACTCGGTGGCATTGGCACGCGCGATGGCTTCGGCTTCATCGGCCACCACCATCACCGGGAGGACGCTGGCGAAGCTTTCGTCGGCGACCACCGCCATCTCGTGAGTGACATCAACCAGCACCGTCGGCGGGCACCAGATACCGCCATGGTCGATCAGCTCGCCGCCGGTCAGCGCACGCGCGCCCTTGGCCTTGGCATCGGCAAGCTGCGCGCGTACCAGCTCCACCTGCGAAGCGGCGATCACCGGGCCGATCTGGCCCTGCTTCGGATCCGGCCAGGCCAGCTCCAATGCGGACGCTTCTTTCACCAGCGCGGCGATGAAGGCATCGGCCACCGGCGCTTCCACGTAGACCCGCTCGATCGACATGCAGCTTTGGCCACCATTGACGAAGCTGCCCCAGGCCAAGGCGCGGGCGGCATGTTCGATATTGGCATCGGACAAGACCAGTGCCGGGTCCTTGCCACCGAGTTCCAGCGAAGCCGGAATGAAACGGCGAGCGCAGGCTTCGCCGACCTTGCGACCGGTGGCGACCGAGCCGGTGAAACAGATCTGGTCGCTGGCATCGATCACCGCCTGGCCGGTGGTGCCGGCGCCGGTGACCAGCTTGAACACCGCGCCCAGGCCCGCTTCCTCCAATGCTTCGCGCAGCAGCGGCACGAAGCGCGAAGTGACTTCACTGGGTTTGGCGAGGATGCTGCAGCCCGCGGCAAGCGCTGGCACCGCATCGATCAAGGTCAGCATCAGCGGGAAATTCCACGGGCTGATCACGCCCACCACCGCATACGGCACCCAGGTCTGCTGGCTCTGGATGAAGGGAATGGCCTCCTGCTGGGCGGGCTTTTCCGCCAGACACCCTGCCGCCTGCTGCGCCCAGCGGCGAATCGCGCCGACCGTGCCGTCCACTTCAATCTGCGATTCGTGCCAGCGGCCGGTATCGGCCAGCAAGGCGTCGAGGAAACCGTCACGGCGCGCGACCAACGCATCGGCCAAGGCGTTCAAGCGCGCGCAGCGTTCTTCGATGCTGTGTTCGGCCCAATCCAGCTGCGCCTGGCGCAGGCCGGCACCCAATGCAGCAACCTCAACAGCGGAGGTGATCGGCAGTTCGCCATCGAACAGACCGGTGCGCGGATTGCGCAGCGGCAGCGTGCTTGCGTCAGTCATTGCCCAGTACTCCCGCGCTCAGCAGTGCATCAAGGGTGGCTTTCTGGCGGGCAGCGAAGTCGGCCCGCTGCGGGATCTTCAAGCTGTCGCCGTCCAGCAGCGCATTGGGCTTCAAGGCGGTGCCGCCGAGGCCGGCATTGATCGCAGCCTGCGGCAGCCGCGACAGGAAGTTACCCATGCCCGGACGCAGGCGACGGCGGCGCAGGCCGGCGATATCCAGATCAGCGTAGGCGGCCATCGATTCACCGGTACCCGCGGCGGACAACACCCTGCCCTGGTCATCGACGATCTTGCTCATGCCATCGGCACTGCCCAGCGGAATATCCACGCCGCTGATGCCGGCGGTATTGGCCGAAACCACATAGGCCATGTTTTCCAGCGCGCGCGCACGCTTGGCAATGTCCTTGGGAGTCAGCTCCGGGCTGCCGACTTCGCTGGTGGAATGCAGGAACACCTCGGCACCACGCAGGCCCATCGCCCGCGCGATTTCCGGATACAGGATTTCTTCCGAGGCGATGCAGGACAGGCGACCAAGCGGCGTGCGCGCAACCGGAAACACGCCGTCGATGCCGTACACGTCCAGGTACTTGTCCCAGACATCATGCGGGCTGGGTGCATACAGCGAGATCAGCCGGCGATAGCGCAGGATCTGGTTGCCACTGTCGTCCAGGATCACCGACGACTGGAAGTACAGCTCCGGGAAATTCGGGTCGCGCTCATAGGCGTTGGAGCACAGATAGACGCCATTGTCCTGGGCAATGCGACCCAGTTGTTCGTATTCGGCACCATCCATGGCGAAGCAGCCCTTGGCCGCCCAGCCAGGAATGGTGTCGCCCAACGGATAGCTGGTGGCGAAGTATTCGGGCAGCACCACCAGCTTCAGGTCGGCACCGATGAAGGCCTTGGACGCGCGGATCTGTCGGCCTACCCGCTCGATGTTGTCAGCGACCGCCGCGGCGGCAGCGGCCGGTGTTGCACAGGCATTGATGGCACGGCAGGTGGTCTGCAGGGCCAGCGCGCGATACGCGTCGATCATGGGGCTTTCCCTTCGGTTGCGGTGTCGTTGAGGGCTTGCGTCTGCACGCCATCGGCCAGCAGCACGCGGAAGCTGCCGGTGCCGGCGCGCAGCGGCTTGATCGCGGCGTATTCCGGGCTGTGCCAGAACGCCAAGGCAGCGTCGCGGTCAGGCCAGCAGGAAATCACCGTGCGGCTCGGCGCGTGTACGCCTTCCAAGCTGGTTTGTTCGCCGCCCATCACCAGATAGCGGCCGCCGTAGCGCGCCACCACCGCTGGTGTCGCACGGACGTAGGCGGCAAAGCCTTGGGGATCGGTAACGTGGGCTTCGATGATCAGGTAGGCGGGCATCTATGCAGGCCTCAGTTGAAGCGCGGCGCGCGCTTTTCGAGGAAGGCAGCGGCGCCTTCAACGAAATCGCTGCTGCTGAAGGCGTCGTTGAACGCCGCATCGGCCTGTGCCACACCCACGCTGGCATCGCCACCCAGATGCCCGAGCACGATCTTGATTGCGCGCCGCGCCTGGCCGGAGGTGGCCAGCAACTGCTGCACCTGCGCCTGCTCCAGCGCCTCGATGCCATCCTCGCCCGCCAACTGGTTGATCAAGCCCCAATCCAGTGCGGTGGCTGCGTCGAGCGGACGTCCGGTCAACAGCATTTCCCGGGTACGGGCCATGCCGACCGTGTTGAGCAACCGGCGACTGTCATCGGCGCTGTAAACTAAACCGAGCTTGGCTGGGGTGATAGCGAACCGGCTGCGGGTACTGGCCAGGCGCAGGTCACAGGCCAGGGCCAGGCCAAGGCCGCCGCCCACGCAGGCGCCGTCGATGACGGCCAGCGTGGTCTGCGGCAGGCGTTGCAGTTTGAGCTGGGTGCGTTGGACCTGGGCGTTGTTGGCGGCAAAGGCCTCCGGAGCGGTGAGCAGCTGGCCGAGTTCGTCGATATCGGCGCCGGCACTGAACGCCCCCGGGACGCCGGACACCACCACGATCTGGGCATCACTGGCGGCAATTTCGTCCAGTGCGGCCTCGATCGCCGCCCAGTGGCGGGTGGCCAGGGCGTTGCGCTTGTCGGGTCGGTGGATGCCGATGCGGGCGAGCGCGCCGTCACGGCTCCAGCAAATCACGGTTTCTTCAGTGACCATGGCCTATCCTATTTGTTCTATCGTTATAGCATTAAGCCAAAGGAGGGTGAAGCGAGATGTCCCAAGACACACTGGCCACACTATTGAGTGCCAACGCGCACAAGCTGTTGCGCAACGACTTGCCGACGCCGCTTTACCACCAGATGTTCAGCCTGCTGCGCGACCGCATCCTCAATGGCGAGATCCCGCGCGGCGCCCGCATCCCCACCGAGTTCGACCTGGCCGACGGCTTTGGCGTGTCACGCATCACCGCCAAGCGGGCGCTGGACGAGCTGGCCGCCGAGGGCCTGGTAGAGCGCCGCCGCGGCAAGGGCACCCACGTCATCCACCGCTCGCGGCCCAAGCCGATGCACAGTCCGCTGACCGGGCTGCTGGAAAGCCTGGAAGTGCTGGCCGAGCACACCAAGGTGCAACTGCTGCAGTTCCGCCGTGCGGTGCCACCGGAGCCGATCCGCGCATTGTTCGATACCGGCCCGCGCGACCTGCTGGCACATGCGATCCGTCTGCGCCTGCGTGGCGATACCCCGTTTGGCTACTACAACAGCTGGACCAATACCGATCACCCCGATTTCAGCGAAGCCAAGCTGTCCAACAGCTCACGGCTGAAGCTGTTCCAGTCGGCTGGCATCCAGATCAAGCAGGTGGAGCAGGTGCTGTCGGCCGTCAACGCCGATGCGATTGCCGCCCTGCACCTGAAGGTCGAGCCGGGTACCGCGCTGTTGGCCTTGGAGCGCCGCTCCTATGACGGTGACGGCAACATGGTGGACCTGCTCAGCGTGCTGTACCGGCCGGACCAGTTCACCTACCAGATGACCCTGGATGTGGATGCCGGCGGGCATGATTGAAGGCGGCCGGGCCATGCCCGGCTGAGGCTTTCCCGGTGATGCCCTGTAGTGGGGGGGCCGGCGGCGGGGGGGGGGGGAGGCGGGCGGGGCCCGCCCCCCCGGGAGCGCCACCCGCGCCCGGCCCGCCCCCACCACCACCCCCCGCCACCAAGAGA
>NZ_JBXFWF010000040.1:5000-42069 GCF_056854515.1 Stenotrophomonas sp. STEN063 | reverse complement strand
CCCCCGCTCCACGGGGCGGGGGCGTGTGGGGTTTGTCCGTCCCCTCGCGGGCACTGGGCCCCCCCCGTTCCCCCCCCCCCTGCCCGGGGCGGGCCACTACCAACAGCTAGCCAGCCGAGCACGGCTCGGCACCACAGTGTTGCAGCACGACTGTCGTGCCAGCGCCACCCGCGCCGCTTATGATTGCGTGCTCCCCAATCCCACAGCAGGCAACCGCATGACCGCTTCCGTATACGACACCGCGCTGACCACTATCGACGGTGCCCCGACTTCGCTGGCCGACTACCGCGGCAAGGTGTTGCTGCTGGTCAACACGGCTTCCAAGTGCGGCCTCACCCCGCAGTACGAAGGCCTGGAAAAGCTCTACCGCGAAAAGAAGGAGGCCGGCCTTGAAGTGCTGGGTTTCCCGGCCAACAACTTCAACGGCCAGGAGCCGGGCAGCGAAGACGAGATCAAGCAGTTCTGCGCGCTCACCTATGACATCAGCTTCCCGATGTTCTCCAAGATCAGCGTCGCCGGTGCCGACATCCACCCGCTGTACCAGCAGCTGACCGCCGCCCAGCCGGTCGCCATCGGCGAAGGCCCGATGCGCGAGAAGCTGGTCGGTTTCGGCATCGAGGCCAACCCGGCCCCGGCCGTGCTGTGGAACTTCGAGAAGTTCCTGGTCGGCAAGGACGGCACCGTCGTCGCCCGCTTCGCCCCGGACACCACTGCCGATGACGAAGGCCTGCGCAAGGCCATCGATGCAGCGTTGGCTGCGTAAACCAGCCATCGTTGTGTTGTGGGAGCGGCGTAAGCCGCGAAGCTGGAATTGCTTGGCAACCGGTTCCAACCGCGATCTGCTGATTCATCAGCTTCGCGGTTGACACCGCTCCCACAAAAAAAGCGGATAACAAAAAGCCCGGGTTTCCCCGGGCTTTTTGCTATCCAGCAGCAACCAGGATCAGTCGCCCCAGTTCGGCATCGGCATTGCGTCGACCGGAATCGTGGTCTGGTCGTCGTCCTGATGCTTGCGGTCGCGGCGCAGGTCCTTTTCGATCTGGTAGTTGCGGCGTTGCAGCCAGGCATCGCGGGTCAATGCGTACTCGTCCACCGCGGTGTCACGCAGCGAATCGACCGCCATCAGCTGTGCACGCATGTCCACCAGCTGCAGGCCCTGCAGGCCGATGCGGACCTTGTCCATCTCGATCTGGCGCATCGGCGACAAGGGGATGTCACCAGCCAGGCCGAACACATCACGCACGGTACGCGGGCCGAAGAACGGCAGCTCCACGTAACGCGAACGACGCCAGCCCCACGTGCCCAGGGTCTGACCGAAGTCTTCGCTGCGCTTGGGCACCATTGCCTTGCTGGCCGGATCGAACAGGCCGCCAATACCGAAGGTGGAGTTCATCAGGAAGCGGCCCAGCGTGTCCCAGGCATCATCGGCGTGGCCCTGCAGCAGCTGGTTGACCATGGTCAGCGGTGAGCGCAGGTTGCTGAAGAAGTTGCTGACGCCAGTACGCGCGAACTGCGGTACGACGTTGGTGTACGCCGTGGCCAGCGGGCGCGCAACGCCGCGGTCGACCGCATTGTTGAAGCGGTGCACGCCGCGGTTGTACTTCTCCCACGGGTCGTAGGTCACGCCTGCAGCGGCCCCGGCAGTCTCGCCTTCAGCGCTGGGCGCCGGGCCGCCATACAGGGCAGCGAAGTCGTCTTCGGCCCCGGTCGGCGTGGTGTCGTCGCTGGCAGTTGCGTTGCTCTGCGTGCCGTCGGCCGTGGCGGTGCCTGCAGCGTCCTGCACGGGGACGGCTGCAGCGTCGACGGTTTGCTCAGCGGCCTGCGGTGCAACCACGGTGGACGCTGGCAGTGCATCGCGCGCTGGCTTGCCAGCACAGGCGGCAAGCATCGCCACGCTGAGCAGGAGGAGGAGGGTGCGGAAAAGTTTCATGTCAGCTTCCTGCCGAGGAGGCGTTGAAATCGAGGGACGGTGACAGCCGGTAGGCTGCGCGCAGTTCGTCCAGACCCGCCGGGCTGCCGCTGACGTTGCCGCCACCTTGCGCCCGCAGACCTGCGGCCAGTTCACCCAGCAGCGCCAGACCGGCGCTGTCGATGCCTTCAACCGCAGCCAGGTCGAGCTGACGCACAGGCGCCAGCGCGCGCGTCAGCTGCGGCCACAGTGCAACCACCGCTTCACGGTTGATCACGCCCGCCAGCAGCAGGGTGTCGCCCTCGGTGCGGAAGGTGGCGTTACTTGCCACGGGGAGCGGCCGGACCCGCATTGGCCTGCATGCTGCCGCTGCGCAGTTCGGTTGCGACCTGCTTGATCGACTTCTGCCGCAGCGGCGCGTCGAACTGGTTCTTGAAGGTCTGCACGTAGGAGATGCCTTCGATCATCACGTCGAAGATCTTCCACTGGCCGTCGACATTGCGCATCAGGTATTCGACCGGGGTCGGCTCGCTGCCGGCACGTACCAGCTCGGTGGAGACCTTGACGCCGCGGTTGCCCGGCAACGGCTGCTCGCTCTTGTAGCGGAAGCTGGGCTTGCCCTGGATATCGAGCAGGGCCGAACCGTAACGCGACATCAGGTTGTCGGCCATGGCATCGGCGAACAGCTTGACGTCGGCATCGGCGGCGCCGCGGCCGTGCACGCCCAGTACCAGGCGGGCGGCGTAGTCGCGGTCGAAGGCGCGGCTCAGCTCGCCATCGATATAGCTGCGCAGCGTTGCCGGATTGGCGCGGAATTCAGCGCGACGGGTCTGCAGCGAATTGATGATGCGGGTGCTGGAATCCAGCACGGTGCGGGCGGCGGCCGAGGGCTGCGCGGCGGTGGCGGCCGGGCGTGCCTGCGCCAGCGTGACCGACGGTGCGGCGGCCAGCAGTGCAGAGGCGAGCACGACGGTAAGCAGTTTCACTTTCATGGTTGCGGTTCCGTAGCGGGCGCGTCTGCGCCGGGGGGTTCGTTGGCAGCCGCGCCGGTGTTGCCGCCGCCGCTGAACATGTACTTGCCAACCAGCTGCAGCAGGTCTACCGCCGGCTGGGTGAAGACGATTTCATCACCGGACTTCAATACGTCCGGATCACCACCTGGCTGCAGGCCGATATAGCTTTCGCCCAACAGGCCGCTGGTGAAGATGCCGGCCGAGGTGTCGGCAGGCAGGTCCTTGAACTTGCTGTCCAGCGACAAGGTCACGATGGAATCGTATTTAATCGGGTCCAGCTGAATGTCAGCTACTTGGCCGATGGTCACGCCGCCAACCTTCACTGGCGCCTGCTTGCGCAGCTGGCCGATCTGGCTGAAACGGGCCTTCAGTTCATAGCCGCCACCGCCGGTGCCGAAGCGCTGGTTGGTGGAGGCGACGGCCAGCACCAGCAGCGAGGCCAGGGCCAGCAGCAGGAAGGCGCCGACGGAAAATTCGAGTCTGGGTCCACGGATGGCCATGTTGTGTCTCACTCCTGATCCATCTGGTGCTTCGCCAGGCGAAGCGGGTTGTTCGATTCTTTGTTTGGTTCCCGCACGTGGATGTGCAGGCTCTTGCGAGCGACTCGCATCATTGGAACAGCAGCGCCGACAGCACGAAGTTGAACATCAGCACCAGCAACGAGGCGTTCACCACCGCACGGGTGGTGGCCACCGAGGTGCCTTCGATGGTCGGCTCGGCGTGGAAGCCGACATACGCCGCCACCAGTGCCGCGGTACCGCCGAAGATCGCCGACTTGAGCAGGGCCACGGCGAAGTCATCCCAGAAATCGACGCTGCCGCGCAGCCCCGACCAGAAGGTGCCGTTGTCCTGGCCCAGCACATGCACGGCCTCGAAATAGCCGCCAGCAATGGCCAGCGAGCAGAAGATGCCGGTCAGCAGCGGCACGGTCAGCACCGCTGCCCAGAAGCGCGGCGCGACCGCCTTGGCGATCGGGTCGATGGCCATCAGCTCCAGTGCCTTGATCTGGTCGGTGGCACGCATCAGGCCGAGCTCGGCGGCGATCGAGCTGCCGGCGCGGCCGATGAACAGCAGTGCGGTCAGCACCGGTGCCAGCTCGCGGTACAGCGACAGGCCGAGCAGGGTGGACAGCGCATCGGAGGCACCAAAGGTGGTCAGCGTGCGGTAACCCTGCAGGGTCAGCACCAGGCCGACGAAGGCGCCGCCAACGGCGATGATCGGCAGCGAACGCGCACCGATCTTGTAGATCTCACGGGTCAGTTCGGCCAAGAAGTCACGCGTCGGCAGCGAGCCACGCAGCACCGTCAGCGAGAACAGCCCGGCACGGCCCAGCGAGCGGATGGAGGAGGTGAAGGGCATCAGGAAACTGCTCCAGAAGCGCGACCGCTGCACGGCTTGTTTTCCTTCTCCCGCAAGCGGGAGAACGAAGGGCCTGCCCCCGCGAAGGCGGGGGTGCCCGAAGGGCGGATGAGGGGAGCTTTTGCTCTACGTGCTTTAAAAGCGCCCTCACCCCAGCCCTCTCCCGCCATGCGGGAGAGGGAGCAGGAATCACGCATTTCGCGCAGCGTCGTCATCACGCGTTCTCCAGCCCGTAGTTGCGCGTCGGTGCGTCGAACGGAATCGGGCCGTCTGGCTGCCCGTGCAGGAACTGCCGCACCAGCGGGTCGGTGCTGGCCTGCAGTTCGTCCGGTGTGCCGGAGAACACGATACCGCCATTGGCGATCACCACGGCCTGATCGCTGATCGGCAGGGTTTCATGCACATGGTGGCTGACGATGATGCTGGTCAGGCCGAGGCTGTCGTTCAAGCGCTGGATCAGGCTCATGATCACGCCCGAGGCGATCGGGTCCAGCCCGGTCAGCGGCTCGTCGTAGATCATCAACGGCGGGTCCAGGGCCAATGCACGGGCCAGCGCCACGCGACGCGCCATGCCGCCGGACAACTCGCGCGGCCAGGCATCGGCAGCGGCCAGCAGGCCAACCGCGTGCAGCTTCATCTGCACCAGGCGGCGCAGCACCGGCTCGGGCAGCTTGGTATGCGCACGCAGCGGCAGCGCCACGTTGTCGGCCACGCTCAGGTCGGTCAGCAGGCCATTGCCCTGCAGCAGCACGCCGACGTTCTTGCGCATCTCCAGCAGGTCACGGTTGCCGTGCGGAATATTCTGACCAAACAGCTGCACGGTGCCGGATACCGGCCGCAACTCGCCGGTCAGCGCCGCCAACATGGTCGACTTGCCGCTGCCCGAAGGACCGAGCACCGCGGTGATGCTGCCACGCGGTACCTGCAGCGAAACATCGCGCAGGATGGTGCGTCCGCCGCGATCGATTCGCACGTTGGACAACTGCACCAAGGGAGTCCGGGCTGAGGGCATGAGGGCCTTTAACGGAAAACCAACGTTCTAGGATTGCCAGCAGCGCCTGAACATAAGCGTACTGGACCGTCCAGTATTGTCTCATCGTCAGCGCACAGTGCCATGCACAGCTTGAGGCGTTGGCAGCAACACAGTGTGCAGGGGATGGGAGAGTCAGCCGGTCCGGATTGTGCGCAATGCATTCATGTCTCGCTCCCTGCGATGCTGCTGCGGCAAGATGGTGTGATGAGCAACGCCCCCGATTTCCGCCTGTACCACTCCAATGCCCTGGACGTGCTGGCCCAGTTGCTGGCCCACGCATTGCGCGAGCCGGCGCCCGGCCAGTCCTTGCTGGCCGCCGATATCGTGCTGATCCCGCAGGTGGCGATGCGCCGCTGGCTGCAGTCGACCCTGGCCGCCGAGTACGGCGTCTCCGCCAATCTGGAATTCCTGACGCCCGGCGAGTTCGTCGCCAAGGCGCTGAAGGCCAATGTGCCGGGCGAGCGCGATGACCTTGGTGCTACCGGCCTGCACTGGCGTCTGTATGGGGCCTTGACCGACAGCAGTTTGATGCAGAAACCGGCGATGGCCGGGCTGCGTGCCTACCTTGACCGCAACGACCCGCTGCGCCCATGGGCGCTGGCAGCCGAGCTCGGCGGGGTATTCGAGAAGTACCAGGCCTGGCGCCGCGACTGGCTGCTGCGCTGGGAGGACGGCGCCGAGCCGGACGACCCGCAGGCCATCCTGTGGCGGCATATCGCAGGTGGACAGAACTACCGCGCACGCCGCATCAACGATTACCTGGCCCGTTTCGAAGGCGAGCACCAGCCTTTGCCGCAGGGGCTGCCGCAACGCCTGTTCGCTTTCGCCACGCTCAACGTCTCGCCGGACGTGTTGCGGGTGATCGCCACCCAGGCACGGGTCGGCACGCTGCACTTCTATATGCCGACCCCGACCCGTTCCTATTGGGGTGACCTGCAGACGCTGAAGGAAAAGCTGCGCAGCGGCCTGGCCGAGCCATTCGGCACCGAGGCCGGCGAGAACCCGCTGCTGCAGGCCTGGGGCGAGGCCGGCCGTGACTTCATGGCGGTGCTGGGCGATTACGAAGTGGTGCATCCCAGCGGCGAAATCGCCGCCTACGTCGATCCGGAAAGCATTGCCGTGCCCGGTCTGGATGACGGCGGGCTTGGTGACAGCCTGCTGCACCGCCTGCAGGCCGACCTGTTCCACCGCCGCGCGCTGCCCTCGCCACCGTTGCGCGAAGCGCTGCGGGTGGACGACCCCAGCATCCAGATCCACGCCTGCCACACCCGCCTGCGCGAAATGCAGGTGCTGCACGACCAGCTGCGCGCGCTGCTGGAAGACCCGCGCTTCGACCCGCCACTGCAGCCGCGCGAGATCGCGGTGCTGGCGCCGGATATCGATCCCTACGTGCCCTACCTGGAATCGGTGTTCGGCGGCCGTGGCGGCAACGATGCGCATATTCCGTGGGCGCTGGCCGATGCCAGTCCGCTGCAGGGTGAGCCGCTGGCCGAGGTGTTCGTGCAGTTGCTGGGCCTGCCGGTATCGCGCTTCGGCCTCAATGAAATCCTCGACCTGCTGGCCAGCGCACCGTTGGCGTCGGCCTCGGGTCTGGATGCGGCTGCATTCGAACGCCTGCACGGCTGGCTGCAGGCGTCGGGCGCGCGCTGGGGCCTGGATGCTGGCCACCGCAAGCAGCATCAGGCCCCGGCCGACGATGCCTACACCTGGCAGTTCGCGTTGGACCGGCTGCTGCTCGGCCATGCCAGCGGCAGTGATGAGGACATCGCCGGCGTCGCGCCGTGGCCGGAACTGGAAGGCGGTGGCCTGGCTGCACTGGATGCGCTGATCCGCCTGCTGCGTGTTCTCGCCCGCCATCAGAAGACCCTGGCCGAGGCACTGACGCCCAAGCAATGGCGCGAACGCCTGCTCGGCCTGTTGCTGGCGCTGTTGCCGGAAACCCCGACCGAACCGTCCGCGGTGCGCGCGCTGGACCGTCTGCGCAAACTGGTCAACGAGTTTGCCGAAGAAGCCACCAGCGCCGGTTTCGACGCGCCGGTACCGGCTGAAGTCGTGCGCGCGCACTTCGCCTCGGTGCTGTCCGAAGCCGATACCCGTGCGCCGCTGCTCACCGGCGGCATCAGTTTCGGCCGCATGGTGCCGATGCGCTTGCTGCCGTTCCGTGTGATCTGCGTGCTGGGCTTGAACGACGGTGATTTCCCGCGCCGCGATCCGGCTGCCGGCCTGAGCCGGCTCACCGCCGAGCTGGGCACCGAGCGCCGTCGCTATGGCGACCGCTCGCTGCGCGAGGACGACCGTTTCCTGTTCCTGCAGCTGTTCGCCTCCGCCCAGGACGTGTTCTACCTGAGCTACCTCGGTGCCGATGCCCGCGACGGCAGCGTGCGCGAACCCTCGGTGCTGGTCAGCGAACTGGTCAACGCGGCGTCGGCGTATCACCTGGACAGCGCTGCCGCTCGCAAGCAGCTGGTGGTGCGGCATCCGTTGCAGCCGTTCGCGCCGGCGGCGTTTGGCGGTGATGGCGAGCCGCGCCGTTTCAGTTACCGACGCCAGTGGCACCCGGCCGCCAACGCGGTGGGTGGCAGCCGACAGCGCTTGGCGCCGTGGTTCGACGGTCCGCTGAACGCACCGCTGCCCACCGCACTCAATGACGACAGTCTTTCGCTGGATAGCCTGCGCCGATTCATCAGTGACCCGGCCGGACAGTTCCTGAATCAGCGTCTGGGCCTGCGCCTGGCCGGTGACATCGACGACAGCGAAGACATCGAGCCGCTGCTGGTGCCCAGTGGTGGCCGCCTGCATTCGTCCTTGCAGCAGCAGGTGCTCAGTGCCCTGCTGGAGGGCCGCGAAGCCGGCCTGTACCAGCGCCTGCGTGCCCGTGCCTTGTTGCCTTCCGGTGCGCTTGGGCGGCAGCAGTTCGAACGCATGCTCAGCCGCATCCGGCCCTGCGCGGAAACGTTTTCGCAGTGGTACGACGGCCAGCCGCTGGGCTCGCAACGCTACGAAGTTCAGCTTGATGGCGTGCGCCTGCATGGGCGTGTCGATCAAATTCATCCACAGGGTCTGATTCGCCTGCAGGCGGGTGCGCCGGGAGTGGCCTATGTGCTGCGCGGTGGCCTGGATTGGCTGTTGGTGAACGCTGCCGGTGCGCCGTCATCGATGCTGCAGTTCCATGACAACGGGCAGGCTGGCTATGGCCCGCATCGGCTTCCAGAGCTTTCTGAAAAGACTGCACAGGAAGCCTTGAAAGCCTTGCTGCGCCTACGTTCTGAAGGAATGCAGGCGCCGTTTCTATTCGCTCCCTACACCGGTTGGGATATCTACAACGCCGACGAGGACAAGCGCGAAAACGCGGCGCAGGCGCGCTGGTTCGGCAGCGAACACAGCTGGGGCGAGCGCAACGGCGAAGCCCTGCAATTGGCCTTGCGCGGCACCGATCCGTTTGCATCGCCAAGCACTACTCACAGATTTATCCACAACGCCTTGTTGATATTTACCGCGCTGCGCGAGGGCCGCGTATTGCCCGATTTCGACGCTGAAAACGATGTCATGAACGGAGCCGGCGCATGAGCACCGAAGCGCTGCAGCAGGACCCGTACCTGCACCTGCCGTTGGACGGCCTGCGCCTGATCGAGGCCAGCGCCGGCACCGGCAAGACCTTCACCCTGGCCACGCTGTTCACCCGGCTGGTGGTGGAGCAGGGCCTGCGCATGGGCCAGATCCTGGCGGTGACCTTCACCGACGCGGCGACCCAGGAACTGCGCAAGCGCATCCGTGAACGCCTGGAGCTGGCTGCACGTGTGGTCGACAGCACGCCAGACGACAAGGACAGCCCTGAAACCACGCTCACCCGCGCCATCCTGCAGCGTCACCTGCAGCAGGGCAGCGAGAGTGCTGCACAACTGGGCCGGCGCCTGCGCATTGCCGCCGAAGAAACCGATCTGGCCTCGATCTTCACCATCCACGGCTTCTGTACCCGCGTGTTGGGCGAATACGCTCTGGAAAGCGGCCACACCTTTGCCGCGCCCGAGCTGCTGGCCAATACCCGCGAGCTGCATGCTGAGCTGGCTGCCGATCTGTGGCGCTTGCACGCAGGGCAGGGCGAGCATCTGGAGGCGCTGCTCGGCCTGTGGAAAAGTCCAGATGCACTGGCTCGGGATCTGCCCACATTGGCTGCCGAACTGCCGCTTTATCCACAGCCACCGCAGACCCTGATCGAAGACACCCGCCCGTTCCGCGACGGTGCTGCACAACGTTTGGCCGCCGGCATCACGGAGCATGGCGACACCTATCTGCAGCAGCTGCGTGGCGCGGTGGAAGGCGGCATCCTCAACAAGTCCAGCTACAAGTCCGACTGGATCGAGCCGCTGTTCCAGCAACTGCTGCAGTGGAGCCGCCGCCCCGATCCTACTGCCGAACTGGATGATCGCCTGGAGCGGCTGACGCTGGACGTGCTCACCGCCAAGACCAACAAGGCCAAGGCCAAGGCCGGCAGCACCCCGCAATCGCCGCTGCAGCCGCTGATCGCCGACTATCTGCAGGCGTTGGCGCAGGTGACGCAGTGGCAGCGCCAGCAGTCGATCGTGTTGTTGCACCAGTTGCGCAACGAAGTTCGCCAGCGGCTGGCCCAGCTCAAGCAGCTCCGCCGCCAGCAGACCTACGACGACCTGATCGACAACGTCGCCAATGCCTTGCATGGCCCGCACGGCACACATCTGGCCGAACGCCTGCGCGCGCAGTACCGCTTCGCCCTGGTCGACGAGTTCCAGGACACCGACCCGCGCCAGTGGGACATCTTCCGCCGTGTGTTCGTCGCCGACGATGGTGATGCCGCGTTGTTCCTGATCGGTGATCCCAAGCAGGCCATCTACGGTTTCCGTGGTGGCGATGTGCATACCTATCTGCAGGCCAAGGCACTGGCCGAAGCCGCACCCGCACTGGACCGCAACTTCCGCTCACGCCCCGGCGTGCTGCGTGCGATCCAGGCGCTGTACGACAACGCTGGCGCCGAGGCCTTCCTCGACGAGCGCATCCAGTTCGAGCCGGTTTTGCCGGGCAGCAAGCGCAGCGATGACGACTATCTGCTCGACGGCAAACCGGCACCAGCATTGACCCTGCAACTGATCGCAGGCGACGCCGACGGTAAACCCTTGAAGGCCGATGCCTCGCGCGACGCCGCCACCGCCGCCTGCGTGGCAGATATCCACAAGGTGCTCAGCGCCGCTCGCGAAGAACTCGCACTGGTCGATGGCAAGCCGGTGCAGCCGGGCGATATCGCCGTGCTGGTGCGTTCGCACAAGGAAGCTTCACGCGTGCAGCAGGCCCTGGCCGCGCTCGGCATCCCGGCGGTAGCTGCAGGCAAGCAGAGCCTGTTCGCCAGCGCCGAGGCGCACGAACTGCGCCTGCTGCTGCTGGCCCTGCTGCAACCGGCCGACGAAGGCCGCCTGCGCGCTGCGCTGGCGACGGTGCTGCTGGGCGAAAGCGCAGCCGCCATCGCCGCGATGGAACACGAAGGCGAACAACAGCGCCTGCACCAGGAGCGCCTGCTGCAATGGCGTGAGCGCTGGCAGCGCGGCGGCGTGCTGGCCCTGCTGTCGGACCTGTGCGCCGAACAGGCCGAACGCCTGTTGCTGCTGATCGACGGCGAGCGCCGCCTCACCAACTACCTGCAGCTGGCCGAAGCCCTGCAGGAAGCCAGTAACCGCAGCATCGGCCTGCATGGCCTGCTCGACTGGCTGCAGACGCAGATCGCCCACGCCGACGAAGGCGACGAAGCGCAGCTGCTGCGGCTGGAATCGGATGCCCGCCGCGTGCAGATCATCACCCTGCACAAGAGCAAGGGCCTGGAATATCCGCTGGTCTACCTGCCCTTCGTCGGCATCGCCACCAATGCGCCGGACAGCAGCAACCACCGCACCGTGCACGACGGCGAACAACGCGTGCTGCACTGGAAGATCGACAAGGAAGATCCCGAGTGGAAGGCCGTGGGCCAGCAGGTCAACGCCGATGAGGAGGCCGAAACCGCGCGCCTGCTGTACGTCGGCCTGACCCGCGCCGAGCATGCCTTGTGGATAAGTGGCGGTGCCTTGACTGGCCTGGCCACCTCGCGGCTCGGGCCGATGTTGCAGGGCCTGCCCGAGCATGCCGACATCCAGGTGATCGAAGACGCCAGCAGCCCGGTGCCGACGCGCCTGCCCCCCGAGCGCGAACAGGCCTTGCCGCCGGTACGCGAGGTGCGCCGCAGCGTGCCGCACGACTGGTGGGTCTACAGCTTCACCCAGCTCGCCCATGCCGAAGGCGGCCACGATACTGCCGCCGCCGCCACTGAAGACAGCGGTGGCGCCGCTGACGAACCGGCGCAGGTCGACGTCGATGCCGAGTCGCCTACGGAAGCCACCGTGGCACAGGCGGAAGTGTTCGATCCGCGCTTCGCCGGCAGCCGCTTCGGCAATGTGCTGCATGCGGCGCTGGAGAATGTCGACTTCGGCGTCTGGCGCGACTGGCAGCCCGGCCTGGCCGCACCGGATGGCCAGGCCGAGATCATCGAAAAAGCAATGCGTGCAGATGGTTACGTCGACGAAGAGATAGCCGACGGTGTGGCGCTGCTGACCGAGCTGATCGGCCAGACCCTGACCGTCACCCTGCCCGAAGGCGGTGCCCTGCATTCGCTGGACGAAGGTGAGCGCCGCGCCGAAATCGAGTTCCATTTCGCCATGCAGCCAACCACGGTGCCGGCACTGCTGCGGGTGCTGCATGCGCACGGGGTTGTGCGCGGTCGTAACGGCTTCGGCCTGCGCCGCCAGCTGGAAGGGCTGATGACCGGCAAGATCGACCTTACCTACGTCCGCGATGGGCGCTGGTATGTGCTGGATTACAAATCCAACCGCCTGCCCGATTACGCCCCGGCGCAGCTGGATGCGGCCATGCGCCACAGCGAGTACGACCTGCAGGCGCTGATCTACACCGTGGCCCTGCATCGCTGGCTGCGCTTCCGCATTGGTGCTGGCTACGACTACGCGCGTGACTTCGGTGGCATCCGCTATCTGTTCTGTCGCGGACTGGATGCAACCCGTCCGCAGTCGCCGGGGCTGTACGCGCACAACTTCGCACCGGAGCTGGTGCATGCGGTGGATGAACTGTTTGCCGGTGGCCGCGATGGCCATGCGGCCTTGTTGGCACGACTGGGAGGCGAGGCATGAGCCTGCTGGCCGCATTGAACAAAGCCGGCGCGCTGCGCGCGCTGGATCATGCCCTGGCGCAGAGCCTGCGGCGGCTGGATACGGAAACGCCGGACGCGGTGCTGGCGGCTGCGGCCTTGGCTTCGTTGGCGGTATCGCAGGGGCATGCGGGCTTTGATCCGACCCAGCCGCAGCGTTTGGTGGATGCCGGTGTGGAATGGCCGGCTGCCGAGGAATGGATTGCGAAGCTGGAGGCGTCGAAGTGGATATCCACAGCTGTGGATAACAGCGTGGAGTCGCAGCAGGCGCCCTTGGTTTGGGAGAACGGGCTGCTGTATCTGCGCCGGTACCGCGAGTACGAACGCCGCTTGGCGGCGGGGTTGCAGCGGATCGGGCAGGCACCGGTTGCTGCTGGTGATGTTGTTGGGTTGGCGGGGGTGTTTGCTTGCCTATTTCCGGGGCAAGCCGTTGCACCGCAAACAGATCTGTTAGGCGCACCCTCACCCCAGCCCTCTCCCGGAGGGAGAGGGGGCCAGAAGCGTGCAGCGCCGCAAGACCCACAGACCTCAGCGCAGCCGGATCTCTTCCTCCTCCCGCCTGCGGGAGATCAAAGGGCCTGTCCCCGCGAAGGCGGGGATGCCCGCAGGGCGGATGAGGGTAGGACTCCAGACCACCAAGCAAGAGCAGCAGCCACCGCCCTGCGCCACAACCTGCTGCTGGTCACCGGCGGCCCCGGCACCGGCAAGACCACCACCATCACCCGCCTGCTGGTGCTGCTGGCCGCGCAGGCACAGGCCACGAACCAACCAGCACCGCGTGTCGCCCTGGCAGCGCCAACCGGCCGCGCCGCCGAGCGCATGGCCGAAAGCCTGCGTCACGCGCTGCAGAAGCTCTCGGTGGAAGGCATCGACAGCGCTTTGTGCGAGCAACTGCCAAGCACCGGCACCACCTTGCACCGCCTGCTCGGCGTGATCCCGGATTCGCCGCGCTTCCGCCACCACGTCGACAACCCGTTGCCCTATGACGTCATCGTGGTTGACGAAGCCTCGATGATCGACCTGCCGCTGATGACCAAGCTGGTCGAAGCCATCGCCGCCGGCACCCGCCTGGTGCTGCTCGGCGATCCCGATCAGCTGCCGTCGGTGGAAGCGGGCGATGTGCTCAGCGCCATCCTGCGTGCCGCTGGCGATGGCCAACGCACCGCCGCAGCGGACGCCGACGCGTTGCGCCCTCTGCTGGGCGAACTGCCGGCCGATGTGATCGAAACCAGACCCACCGATTTCGCTGGGGCCCGCGTGCAGCTGCAGCGCGGCTACCGCCAGAGCGAAGCCTTGCAGTTGGCACCACTGGCCAGCGCCATGCGCGATGGCGACGCAGTGCAGACGCTGCAACTGCTGCGCGACGCTGAACTGACCGGCGTGCACTTCCACGAAGGCGATATCGATCCACTGCAGGCCTGGCGCGAGCCGCTGCAGCAGTACTGGCAGGCACTGGCCGATGCTGCCACCCCGGCCGACGCGCTGGCCCTGGCCGGGCGCATGCGCCTGCTCACCGCCGTACGCGAAGGCCCGCAAGGCGCGCGCGGACTCAACGCCCGCATCGAAGACCTGCTGGCCGGCACGCGTGGCCGCGCGCTGGGCCCGGGCTGGTTCCACGGGCGCCTGCTGATCATTGGCGAGAACAGCTACCGCCATCGCCTGTTCAACGGCGACGTCGGCATCTGCCTGCGTGATGGCGATGGCCGCAGCACCAGTGCCTGGTTCCCCGGTGACGACCCGGCCAACCCGCGTGCCTTCCACCCGGCGGCGTTGCCGCTGCACGAAAGCGCCTTTGCGATGACCGTGCACAAGGCGCAGGGCTCGGAGTTCGACCAGGTCTGGCTGCAGCTGCCACGCCGCGACAACCGCGTGCTCAGCCGCGAGCTGCTCTACACCGGCATCACCCGCGCCCGTAACGGCCTGCATCTGGCCGGCAGCGCCGAGGTCATCGAAGCTGCGCTGGCCCGCCATGCCAGTCGCTGGTCAGGCCTGGCGCAGCGCTTGTCTCCTTCCCTTTCGCCGTAGGCGAAGGGGGCGAGCAGTCCGCGCAAACAAGCACCCCTCGCCAACCCTCTCCTTCGCCTTTGGCGAAAGGGAGGGAGGCAAGCGCTCTGCCCCCTCCCTTTGGCGCAGCCAAGGGGAGGGTTGGGGAGGGGTGCTTCAAAGCCTTTGCTTTCCCCAACAGTCCCGCCTAAAAAGACCCGACAAACGAACACGCAAGGACGCCCATGAAAACCCTGGCACCCACAGCACTGCTGCTCCTGGCCCTGACCGGCTGCAACAAGGACGCCCCCGCCACTGCCACACCCGCAGCAACCCCTGCCACGGCCGGCACCAGCGCGCAGGACATCAGCAACGCCCGCGGCTTCCTCAGCCACATCTACGCCGGCTACCACCCGGATGCCGGGTTGGACGCGATCCTGCCCGACGAGGAGGTCTACACGCCGGCGCTGATCGCTGCGATGCAGGCCAATAGCGACGCCTACGCCGGCGAAGTCGGCTATCTGGACGGCGATCCGCTCTGTGACTGCCAGGACACCGCGCAGGACCTGCGCCAGATCAGCTTCGACATCCAGCCACTGGCAGACGGCCAGCTGCGTGCCAGCGCCCAGCTCGACGACCCCCAGCACCCCTTGCAGCTGCAGTTGACCCTGCAGCGCCAGGGCAGCAGCTGGCGCATTGCCGACATCGCCAACCCGCGTGCGCCCAGCCTGTTGCAGGCGCTGGAGCGCGATACCGCCACGGCCAAGCAGGCCGCAGGGCAGGCAGATTGAACCGCTGGATCGGTCGACCTTCAAAAATTCCATGTAAAACAATGGAATAGATCTGGCGAAGCTGGCTCGCCGGAGCCGGTCAAGGCGCCGTAAATGCTCCTCCACAGCCCCGGCTGGTAGCATGTCCACCCCGTAATCCAAGCGCAGTTCTGTAATGGCCGATCCCAAGAACCCGTCCGTCACCCAAGCCCAGGCCGAAGACGCCGTGCGCACCCTGCTGCGCTGGGCCGGTGAAGATCCCACCCGCGAAGGCCTGCTCGACACCCCGCGGCGGGTGGCCGAGGCCTATGGCGACTGGTTCAAGGGCTATAACGACGACCCGCGCGAGTACCTGGCCCGTACCTTCGAGGAAGTGGCCGGCTACGACGAAATGATCGTGCTGCGCGACATCGAGTACGAAAGCCACTGCGAGCACCACATGGCGCCGATCATCGGCCGTGTGCATGTCGGCTACATCCCCAACGGCCGCGTGGTCGGCATCTCCAAGCTGGCGCGCGTGGTCGAGGCCTATGCGCGCCGCTTCCAGGTGCAGGAGAAGATGACCGCGCAGATCGCCGACGTCATCCAGGACGTGCTGCAGCCGATGGGCGTGGGCATCGTGGTGGAAGGCGCACACGAGTGCATGACCACCCGCGGCATCCACAAGCGTGGTGTCAGCATGGTCACCTCGCGCATGCGCGGCACCTTCCATGACGACGCGCGCACCCGCGCCGAGTTCCTGCGTTTCATCGAAGTCGGCCACGCCCGACGCTGAGCCCAGGGATCGCACGCGCTCGATGAAGTACCGCCAACGTATCGCCGGCTACCAGCGTCTGCGCGAGCAGCCGCTATGGAAACTGCTGGCCTCCGACCGTGCGCCGGTGCTGGTGGGCCTGTTGCAGGGCCTGCTGCTGGAAGCCGATCGCCGCATTCCCGGTTCCATCCTCGCCGAGCGCCTGCAGCAGCAGCTGGACACGCTCAATGGCGAGGAGCTCGAGGTCGAGCTGCCGCGTACCGCGCCGGCCTACATCGCCTACTGGCTGGCCCAGGGCTGGCTGGTGCGGCGCCTGCCTGAAGGCGCGAGCGAAGAGGAATACGAGCTGTCGCGGCACGCCGTGCAGGCGATCCGCTTCATCGCCGGCATCGAGCACAACGCCAGCCTGGCCACCGAAAGCCGCTTGGCCATGGTGATGCAGCAGATCTCGCAGCTGGCCCAGCAGACCGAGGCCGATCCGGAAGCACGCCTGGCCGCATTGAAGGCCGAGCGTGACCGCATCGATGCCGAGATCGCGCAGGTGTCCACCGGCAAGGTCAGCGCGCTGGATGGCAAGCGTGCGCTGGAACGCACCCGCGACGTGATCCGACTGGCCGATGACCTGGCCGAGGACTTCCGCCGTGTGCGCGATGACTTTGAGCAGCTCAACCGCCGCTTCCGCGAACGCATCATCGACGACGAAGGCGCACGCGGCGACGTGCTCGACCGCCTGTTCAACGGCGTCGATGTGATTGGTGAATCCGATGCCGGGCGCAGCTTCCAGGCGTTCTGGGACCTGCTCAATGATCCGCGCCGCAGTGGCGAACTCGACGCTGCGCTGGACACCGTGCTCAACCGTGGCTTCACCCGCAAGCTGGACCGCAACGAGCGCAATTTCCTGCGCAACTTCACCAGCACCTTGCTGGAACGCGGCAGCCAGGTGCACGAGGTGATGCAGCATTTCGCCCGCAGCCTGCGCGGCTTCGTGCAGAGCCGCGGTTACCTGGAACAGCGCCGCCTCAACCAGCTGCTCAAGCAGGCGCAGGGCCAGGCCCTGCAGCTGCGCGACGAAGTGCGACCGACCGCGCCCACCGGCTTCGTGCTGCCGCTGTCCTCGGCGCGCGTGCGCTCGATCGGCCAGTGGCGCCTGCACGACCCGCGCACGCATCAGGTCGACACTTCCATCTATTACGCCGAGGCTGCCGAGATCACCCTCGACAGCGTCGGTGACCTGGTCGCGCAGTCGGAAATCGACGTGCGTACGCTGAAAGACAATCTCTTCATGCTGCTGGGTTCACGCCCGCGCCTGAGCATCTCGCAGGTATTGCGCGAGCGGCCGGCGCGGCAGGGCCTGGGCAGCGTGATCGGCTATCTCTCCATCGGCACCCGCCATGGCAAGGTGATGACCGACCAACTCGAAACCGTGGAATGGACCGGTGGTGACGGCGTGGTGCGACGCGCCCGCGTGCCGCTGATCTGGTTCCTCAAGGAAAGACGCGATGAACTGGTCTGAGACCGAAACCGATAGCGAAGCCACCAGCGCGCCCGTCGCGCCGGCACCCACCCTGAGCGGCGGCGCCCTGTTCGTCGGCGACAGCGGCCGCCTGCCGGTCGATGCACGTCGCGCGCTGTGCCTGCTGCTGGCCGGCCCCAGCGTCGACGCCCAGCGCCAGCCAGCGCAATGGGCGGCACTGCTGCGCAATGAAGACGACGTGCGCAGCCTGCTGTGCGAACTGTTCCTGGAGCTGGTGCTGGACCGTGACGGCGGCGTCGCCTTCACCCGCCAGTTCGATACTGCCGAACTCGACTCGCCCAACCTGCTGCGCGCTGCACCGCTGACCTTCATCGAGTCGGTGCTGCTGCTGTTCCTGCGCCAGCAGCTGGCCGAGGCCGATACCCGCGGCGAGCGCGCGGTGGTGGCCGAGTTCCAGCTGGTGGAAGCGATGAGCATCTACCAGAAGAACGTCTCCACCGACCAGGCCGGCTACGGCAAGCGGGTCACCGCTGCCATCGCCAAGATGCGCGAGAACCAGCTGCTGTCCAAGCTGCGCGGCAGCGAGGACCGCTACGAAGTGTCGCCGGCGCTGAAGCTGCTGTTCTCGGCCGAGGACGTGCAGGTGCTGGTCGAGGCCTACCGCCAGTTGCGCGATGGCGATGCCGTCACCGACGCGGTTGCCGACGACGAAGAAGCCAGCAGCGACAGCGCCACCGAATGATGCCTGGCACCCACGCCACGCTGACCAGAATGACCACCGCCGCGCAGTGCGTGGCGGCTGAAGGATGAGCCGTATGGAAACCACTTCCCACACCCTGCTTCCCAACGCCGCGTTGTTCAACGACCCGGCCAGCGACGCACGCGCGAACCAGTTCCGCATGCGTCGCCTGCAGGTGCTCAACTGGGGCACGTTCTCCGGCCTGACCGAAGTGCCGATCGCCGAACGTGGCTTCCTGTTCGTCGGCCGCTCCGGCTCGGGCAAGTCGACCCTGCTCGATGGCATGAGTGCACTGCTGACGCCGCCAAGCATCGTCGACTTCAACGCCGCTGCGCGCGAAGCAGAACGCTCCGGCCGCGACCGTTCGCTGGTGTCGTATGTGCGTGGCGCCTGGGCCGACCAGCAGGACAGCGAGTCCGGTGAAATCGCCACCCAGTACCTGCGCAAGGGCGCGACCTGGAGCGCATTGGCGCTGGAATACCACAACGCCCGCGGCGACGCGGTGTCGATCGTGCGGTTGTTCTGGATTGCCGGTGCCGGCACCTCGGCCAATGACGTGCGCAAGCACTACATGGTGATCCCGCGTCGCTTCGACCTGGCCACCGAGATGGAAGGCTTCGACCTGGACCTGCGCAAGCTGCGCGGTCGCCTGGGCGAAGACGTCGGCCACTTCGACAGCTTCACCGGTTATGCCGAGCGCTTCCGACACCTGCTCGGTATCGGCAACGACATGGCGCTGCGTCTGCTGCACAAGACCCAGTCGGCCAAGAACCTTGGCGACCTCAACGGCTTCCTGCGTGGCTTCATGCTGGAAGAGCCGCGTACCTTCGAAGCGGCCGACCGTCTGGTCGACGACTTTGCCGAGCTCGATGGCGCCCACCACGCCGTGGTCACCGCGCGCCGCCAGGTCGAAACGCTGACCCCTGCGCGTGATTTCCACCAGGACCTGATGACGCTGCGCAAGGGCGTGGCGACGCTGCGTGACCTGCAGATCGGCATTGACGGTTTCCGCGAGGAAAAGCGTCTGGAGCTGGTCAACGAGCGCCTGAAGGAAGTGGAGATGCTCGACCGCGGCCTGATGGGCGAGGAAGGGCAGCGCCGGCAGTCGCTGGACAACCACGAACAGAAGCTGGTCGAACTGGAACGCCAGCAGCGCGAGCAGGGCGGTGAGCGCATCGACGAACTCGAGCGCGAGCGTATTCGCATCGAACGCGAGGTCGAAGAACGCAGCCGCCGCCGCAAGCAGTTGGAAGGCGCCTGCCGCCAGCTCGGCATGGTGCTGGCTGAAACCGCCAGCGGCTTCTCCGAACAGGTGGAGCAGGCGCGTGCCTTGATCGATGGCACCAAGTCCGGCGCGGGCACCGTGGACGACGCCATCGCCGAGCGCATGGCCGAGCGCCGCGACGACGAGAAGCGTTTCGCCGCACTGCGGGTGGAACTGGAATCGCTGAAGGCGGCGCCGAGTTCGATCCCGGCGCCGCTGCAGCAGCTGCGCGCACGTCTGTGCGACGACACCGGCCTGTCCGAGTCCGCGCTGCCCTTCGTCGGCGAGTTGATCCAGGTGCGCGAGGACCAGATCGGCTGGCGCGGTGCGATCGAGCGCGTGCTGCACGGCTTCGCGCAATCGCTGCTGGTCGACGAGAAGAATCACCAGCAGGTCGCCGAGTGGGCCAACCGTACCCACCTGGGCACCAAGCTGGTGTATTTCCGCATCCGTGACAACGAGCTGCTGCACGCACGCGAGCCGGAGAAGCGTTCGCTGATCCACAAGCTGCAGTTGCGTGATCATCCCTACGGCGATTGGGTCTACAACGAGCTGCAGCGCCGCTTTGATTACACCTGCGTGGAGAACGCTGGGCAGCTGCGCAACGAAGACCGCGCGATCACCCGCGAAGGCCAGATCAAGCACCCGGGCGACCGCTACGAGAAGGACGACCGGCATGCGGTCAACGATCGCAAGCGCTGGATGCTGGGCCACGACAACCGCGACAAGCGTCGCGTGTTCGAACGCGAAGGCCAGGAGCTGGCCCAGCGCATCGCCCGCAGCGAGGCCGATGTGGCAATGCTGCGCAAGCAGCGCGAGAGCGGGCAGGAAAAGCAGTTGGCCGCGCACTCGCTGATCGAGCGCGACTGGGACGAAATCGATGTCGGCCCGCGCCTGCAGCGACTGAGCGATATCGACGAGCAGCTGGTCGACCTGC
This sequence comes from Stenotrophomonas sp. STEN063, assembly GCF_056854515.1. Classification (NCBI taxonomy): domain Bacteria; kingdom Pseudomonadati; phylum Pseudomonadota; class Gammaproteobacteria; order Lysobacterales; family Lysobacteraceae; genus Stenotrophomonas; species Stenotrophomonas sp. STEN063. Next base: position 21,621 of record NZ_JBXFWF010000040.1, on the reverse strand, counting down.
GCGAAGGTGACACGGCACTGGCGCGCATCGGCCAGCAGATCGAATTGACCCGCGGCCTGCGTGACCAGGGCAAGCGCACCTATGAAGACGTGCGACTGGAACGCGGTCAGTTCTCGCGTGAGCGCGCACGCCTGGAGCAGCTGCGTGACAACGGCCAGGCGCGCGTTGCCAGCGCACCGTTGACCGAGCTGCAGCGCGAAGGCCTGGAAGAGCGCCTGAACATCCTGCCGGGCTTGAACCTGGAAAGCCTGGAAAGCCACTTCCGCGTGATCGAGCGTGGTCTGGCCGAAGAGCTGGGCAGCAGCCAGGGCCGTGATGCCAAGTTGACCCAGCATCTGCTGGACTGCTTCCGCAAATACACCCAGCAGTGGCCGGAAGACTCCGGCGACTTCACCGTGTCGCTGACCAGCGCCGACGATTTCCTTGCGCGTTTGACCCGCCTTGAGAGCGACGGTCTGCCGCGCCACGAAGGCCGCTTCTTCGAGTTGCTGCAGACCCAGAGCAAGAACAACCTGCTGGCCTTGCAGCGGCACACCGCCGAAGCGCACAAGGCGATCAAGCAGCGCATGGACGAGGTCAATGCCTCGCTGGAACAGGTCGCATTCAACCGCGGCACCGTGCTGGCCATCGACGTGCACGACCGGCGCCTGCCGGAAGTGCAGGACTTCCAGCTGCAGCTGCGCGCGGTGTTGACCCACCAGCAGACCGAAGACCGCTCGCTGGCCGAGTCCCAGTTCAACGTGTTGCGTGACCTAGTGCGTCGCCTTGGCGCGCAGGAACCTGAGTTGCGCCGCTGGCGCGAGCAGGTGCTCGACGTGCGCCAGCATGTGGAGTTCATCGGCGTCGAGCTGGATGCTGATACCCGCGAGCAGGTGGAAATCTATCGCAGTGGCGCAGGCAAGTCCGGTGGCCAGCGGCAGAAGCTGGCGACGACCTGTCTTGCTGCCGCGCTGCGCTACCAGCTGGGTGGCGAAGACGGTGAGCTGCCGCGCTACGCCGCGGTGGTATTGGATGAAGCCTTCGACAAGGCCGATAACGAGTTCACCGCGTTGGCGATGAACATCTTCGAGAACTTCGGTTTCCAGATGGTGGTCGCCACCCCGCTGAAGTCGGTGATGACGCTGGAGCCGTTCATCGGCGGCGCCTGCTTCGTCGAGATCAGTGGCCGCCACGATTCGGGCGTGCTGCTGATCGAGTACGACGACGAAGGCAATCGCCTGAAGCTGCCGGCGCGCGCACGTGGTGCGATGGCGCAGGCCAATGCGGAAGACGGGGTGGATGTACCGGTTGCTGGTGAGGCACCGGCTGCGTCCAGTGCAGCTGCTGATGCCGGGCTTGAAGCGTCGGTTGCTGAAGCTGCAGTGGAAGCGGAAGCCAAGCCTTCGGTGAAGAAAGCTGCGAAGAAGGCTTCGACGAAGAAGAATATTCCAGCCTGACGGTCGGGAAGCGAGATTTTCCCTATTGTCAGGGCCGCCAGGCTTTTTCTTCTCCCGCTTGCGGGGGAAGGTGCCCGAAGGGCGGATGGGGGAGCTTTTGGCGTTGCTTTGGCTGGCGCATCGAGCCAAAGCCAAAGCCAAAGCCAAAGCACCCCTCCCCAACCCTCCCCTTGGCCTTCGGCCAAAGGGAGGGAGCACCGCCAAGCCTCCCTTCGTTGCACATAAGGGAGGAAACAGAGCAAAGCCATCGCTGCGCTTGTTACCCTCGACCTACTTCAAGACACGCGTGTAGCGGAGATCAGCATGCATTACGTGGAAATCATCACCGCCCTGGTGGTGCTGCAATACTTGTTCTTCATTGTGCAGGTCGGCCGCGCGCGTGGCCGCTACGGGGTCAAGGCACCCGCCGTTACCGGCCACGAAGGCTTCGAGCGTGTTTACCGCGTGCAGATGAATACCTTGGAGCTGATGGTCGCGCTGCTGCCGTCCATGCTGATCGCCGCACGCTTCTGGCCAGCCGAATGGGTGGCAGGCATTGGTGCGGTGTACCTGGTCGGCCGCTTCATCTACTGGCGCGCCTATGTCGGCAACCCGTCCAGCCGCGGCCTGGGCTTCGGCCTGTCGATGCTGCCGGTGCTGGTACTGCTGTTGATGGCGCTCGCTGGCGCGTTGCTGCGCTGACTAAACCAGCTTTTCCTCCGCTTTTGTGGGAGCGGTGTAAACCGCGAAGCTCATGGCCTCGCAGCTGCAGCCTGGTCTGCAATTGCATTGCTTGCACGGCCCCAGGCAGCGCCAGTTTCGCGGTTTACACCGCTCCCACAAGAACAATCATGAAACCAAGGGAGCCTCGCGGCTCCCTTGATCGTTTTCCAACTCAGAAATCCATGCTGAGCTTTGCGTAGGTATAGCGGCCGGGCAGGTCGTAGGTTCCCGGGTCATAGCCATTGAGCGTGCAGCTCAGGCAGATCGGCGGGTTTTTGTCGAACACGTTGTTGACGCCAACGCTCACCTTTACGCCCTTCATCCACGCATCGGTACGCCAGCTGACCTGTGCGTCGTGATAGGTGGTCGCACCCAGCCAGTGCTGATCGGCAACACTGTCGGTGCAGATCGCAAAGCCGTTGGCGCCGGCACAGCTTTCGCGCAGACGGTCGATGTAGCGCATCGTCCAGTTCACGTTCCAGTTGCGGAAGTCCCAGTTGGTGGCCAAGGTCGAGCTCCATTCCGGGATCGCGCTGTCACTGACTTCGATGCCCGGACCCTTCGGCTCCGGTTGCCCGGATTCGTTGATCAGCTCGTAGCGCGTCACCCAAGTCGCCTTCCAGTCGAAACCGAGCTGGCCCCAGCCGGTTTCCGGCAGCAACCAATGCGCGTTGAAATCCCAGCCACTGGTGTTGATGGTGCCGAGGTTGGCGAGGATGTCCTCGAAGCGCACGATCTGGCCGCGGTCATTGCGGGTATAGCTGGCGCAGGCAACGGCATCGCGGGTATCGATGCAGCGGTCCATGATGGCCTGTGCATCCGGTGCCTGGATCGCCTTGTCGATGGTGTGGCGGTAGAAGGTCACACCCAGGTCGAGCTTGCTGGCCCAGCTGCTGTCTTCGGCCCAGCTTGGACTCCACACCGCACCGGCCATGAACGAGCGGCTTTCTTCCGGCTGCAGGTCGCGGTTGCCGGAGGTCACCACCGAGATCTGCGGATTGGCCTGCTCATAGCCCGGCGGTACGCCATCGGCGACGCACTTCGGGGTGGTGGATGCGGCGTTGTTGCAGGGGTCGACGATGGTGGCGTCGAAGCGGCTCAGCGTGCCGTACAACTCACCGATCGACGGCGCCCGGAAGCCCTGTGCGAATGACATGCGCAGCAACAGTTCATCGGCCGGTTGCCAGCGCAGGCCGATCTTGCCGGTGTTGGTGCCGCCGAAGGTGGAGTAGTCCGAGTAGCGGCCGGCAATGCTCAGGTCCAGGCTCTTGCCCCAGAAGCCTTCGCGCGCCAGCGGCACGTCGAGTTCGACGTAGGCTTCCTTCACCGAATAGCTGCCGATGGTCACGCCCGACGGTACGCCGTTGTACTCACCGGCGATGGTGATCGGGTCGGGGTGGTATTCGCCCTTGTAGCGACGCCATTCGGCACCGGCGGCGAAGGACACCGGCCCGGCCCAGATGTCGAACAACTCGCCGGTGATATTGGCCGAGCCCAACGACAAGGTGTTCTTGCTGCGATCACGCACGATCGGCGAGATCCACGCCAGCATCTCGGGGGTGATGGTGCCGGGGCCGCCAAACAGGTTCAACGGCACGCAACCGGCGATGGCCGCACACGCTGCCGGATCGCCCAATGCCTGGTTGATGTGCTTGATGTTGTAGCTGCCGGTATTGGTCTGGGTAGCCTTGCTCTCGCTGGACATCACATTGACGTCCCAGTTCCAGGTGCGCTGGTTGACCTCGAACACACCATCCAGACCGCCGGCTGCATACCAGGTCTTGACGTCCTGCTCGTAGCGGCGCGGTCCACCTTCGACCGGTCGTCGGCCAAGCAGGAACAGGTTGGGATTGGCACCCATCGTGGTCAGGTCGAAGCCGAACGGGTTGTACGGATTGTTGGCCGAGATCACCAGCTTGGTTTCGGCCCAGTCGTTGTACACACCGGCATCAGTGCCGAGGAAGAATGGTTCCGGCGCGGCCTGGTTGGCCGATTCGCGTTCGCTGTACAAACCGCGGAACCAACCGCTGACGTTGGGGGTGAACTCGAAGCGCACCTGACCGAATACCGATTTGCGCTCATTCGGGGTCAACAGCAGGTTGTTGGGAGCGAAGTTGTAGCGGTCAGCAGTAGTGAAGCAGTGATAGTCATCGGTGCGGGTACAGCCGGTCTGGCTGGGGTCGAATACCGGATTGGTGACGCCACTGTTGGAGGTGATGTTGTAGGTGTTGCCACTGGGGTCGGCGAACACCAGGCGACCTTGTGGGGTGGCCGAGCTGCCGTTGGCCAAGCCGGTGCCGGGCACCGGCACGGTCGCCCATTCGTATTCCCTGGAGGAAATTTCCTTCTGCTTGAACCACGACGCTCCAACAATCCACTGCGCGCGTTCACTGCTGCCGCCAAAACTCAGGTCGATGCTGCTGGTGTCGCCACCCTTGAGGTTGTAGTCGCCGTACTGCACCTCGACATGGCCGCCGTCGGCGCCCTTCTTGGTGATGATGTTGACCACGCCGGCAATCGCGTCGGAGCCGTAGATCGAGGACGCACCGTCTTCCAGCACCTCGATGCGATCGACGATCGCCAGCGGAATGGTGTTCAAGTCCACCGATGAGCCCACACCCGAGCCGGAGGATTCATTGACCCAGCGGATGCCGTCCACCAGCACCAGCACGCGCTTGGGTCCGAGATGACGCAGGTCCACCGTCGCCGCACCGGCGCCGACACCGCCACCATCAGGTGGAAAGCCAAAGTTGCCGCTGGAGTTGAGCTTGGTGCTCAGCGATGCGCCGCTGGCGGTGAGGTGTTGCACCACGTCGGCAACCGAGCTGTAGCCGGTACGTTCGATGGCTTCGCGGGTGAGTACCTGCACCGGGACCTGGGTTTCCAGCTCGGCCTTCTTGATGCGGGTACCCGTGACTTGAATACTGTCCAGGGTCTTGGGCGTGCTGTCCGGGGCCTGTTGCGCGAAGGCTACGGTGGGCATCAGGCACAACAGTGACAGGCGGACAGCGCAGCTGAGGCGGCGCGGGCGTAGCGGTAACAACGTCATCGGAATGCTCCTGGTGATTGCCGGACTACGTGCCCGCCACCATGACGGGCGTAGCCGATTTGTAAGCAATTCGTTAGGCGCAAACAAGCGGAGACGTCTCAACGCGGACCTGAATCCGTGTAATGAAACTGCAGTTACATCAATTCATCGCGATGAATAGCCGCCATCGACCAGATGATAGCTCCCGGTAATGAACGAGGCTTTGTCCGACAACAGGAAACAGGTCAATGCAGCCACTTCCTCGGCCGTGCCCAATCGCCCGAGCGGGTGCAGTGCGACCAAGCCGGCATAGCTGCGGTCGTCCATGTCCTGCAGCAGCGGTGTATCGATGAAACCCGGGCCCACCGCGTTGATCCGCAAACCGCGCGCCGAGTATTCCAGTGCCGCGCTCTTGGTCATGCCGACCAGTGCGTGCTTGGCCGCCACGTAAGCGGCCGCGCCGGCCCAGCCATTGCTGCCGAGGATCGAGGCCATGTTGACGATGGCACCGCCGCCACTGGCAAGGATCGCGGGGATTTCGTACTTCATCGAGTAGAACACGCCGTGCAGGTTGACCCCGAGCACGCGGTGCCATTCTTCCAATGGGTAGTCGGCGGTCTGCAGGTTGGCGCCGCTGATGCCGGCATTGTTGACCGCCAGGTGCAGGCCGCCGAAACGCTCGTTGCAGGCGTTGACCATCAGCCGCACCGCGTCCGGGTCGCTGACATCCACCTGCAGGGCGTGTACCTGCTCGCCCAGTGACATGGCCACGGCGGTGGCAGCATCGCCGTCGATATCGGCGGCCAACACCTGCGCGCCGCGTGCGGCGAGTTGCCGCACCACTGCCTCTCCTATTCCGGAGGCGGCACCGGTAACCAGCGCAATGCGGCCGGCAAAATCCTGTTGCATGGGAAGCCTCCACAACTGCGGTCATTCCGCATATGGCTAGGCTCCCGCGTTTGCCTTGCAGGCGCATTGCGCCGGATCAATCCAGTGCGGCAGCGGGCGTGTGCTTCAGCGGCGGCTGCACTGCGGCATGTTGCCCGGGATGGGTATGCAGCGGCACGAACGCGCTCAGATCGGCGGCACGCATCGGCCGGCCAAAGAAATAGCCCTGCCCGTAGAGCACGCCGTTGCTACGGAAGAAATCGGCCTGTTCCTGGGTCTCGATGCCTTCCGCCAGGGTCTGCATGCCCAGGCTGCGTGCCAGCTCGATGATATGAATGGCGACCTGGCTGGTCACCGCTTCGGTGCAGGCGGTGGAGGTGAAACTCTTGTCCACCTTGAGGATGTCGAACGGATAGGTGGTCAGGTAGGCGAGGCTGGAATAGCCGGTGCCGAAGTCATCAATGGCGATTTCGATGCCCATTGCGTGGATCGCCGCCACCACGTCCTGAGCGCTGGTTTCCTCCAGCAGGCCACGCTCGGTGGCTTCCACCACGAACAGGCCATTGCCGGGACCGATGGCGCGTTGCATTTCCGCCAGCAGCCGGGGGGTGTCCATCGATTGCAGGTCGCGCGGCGACAGGTTCACGCCGAGGCGGAAGCGGGGGTACTGGCGGAAGAAGCCGCTCAGGTCCTGGACCACCAGTTCCAGTACCCGGCGGGTGACCAGCTGGATCAGCCCGGCATCCTCGGCAAAGGGGATGAAGCGATCCGGTGGCACCACGGTGCCGTCCTCGTGCTGCCAACGCAGCAGCGCCTCGGCGCCGATGCAGGTGTCGTCCTGCAGGCAGAAGACGGGCTGGTACATCAGGAAGAAATGCCCGTTGTTGATGGCGCGCAGCAACTCGGCACGGGTCGACCATTGACGGCGGATCATCATCAGCGCCATCCCCAGCACCGCCAGCCCGGCGATGATGCCGATCGGGATGAACCAGTGCGCGAACTGGGCCACGCGCGTGTCGATCGTCGCCAATGGCGTGGCCACGATCACCCCGGTGCCGCCCGGGCGCAGTACGCGGCGCACCACCAGGTAGCCCGCTTCGGTATCGGTGAAGTGGCCGTCGTTGTTCTTGTCCGCCGTGGTCGTGGTCCAGCTTGGCAGCAGGGTCCCCTGACGCGCGGCATAGCGGCCGTCCATGCTGTTGAACAGGCCGAGTGACAGATCGGGGCGGGCGAACGGGGAGATCAGCCCGTCCGGGAAGACCAGTAGCGCGTAGCCGCCCTTTTCCAGGATCACGTACTCGCGCCCGGGCAAGCCGGGCACCTGCACCTGGGTGTAGACCAGCACGCCGTCAGCTGCACGCAGGGGGTGGCGAGGCAGCACGATCTGCCGCATCAGTGCGCCGCCGGAGGAGCAGGCGACCTTGCCGTCCTGCAAATACAGCGTGCTCTTGACGATGTGCGAGCTGATACCGAAGCGTTGCATGCGCAGCAGCCCTTCCGGGCTGCAGGGGGCATCCCCGCTGCTGCGCATTTCCGCGCTCAAGCGTTCGATCACATCGATGGTGCCGGCAACCTCGCGGCGGATGCTCGTGGAGACGTCATCGAGCAACACGTACTTCTCGCGGATGGCCTGTTTCCTCGCCTGGTGCAGCGAGTAAACCACCGGGACACAGGCAAGGATCGCTGCGGCGAGCAGCAGCAACGCAGCGATTCGATAACGTTTGCTCATGGATGCGCCGTCCCGGGTTGGCTGCTCACTGCACCACTATGTGACGTACATCAAAAATTTCCAGTGGCCGAAGTTTAGCTATGTGCAAACCAGCTTCACGCGGCGCTGAAGGTATCCCAGGCCATGCGCGCGATCAGCACCACCACCAGGACCACAAAAAGCTTGCGAATCAACGGGGTGCCGCCGCGTAGGGCAAGCCGGGTGCCGGTCACTGCGCCCAGCACGTTGGCCGCCGCCATCGGAATGGCGAGCACCAGCAGCACATTGCCGCTGGGCACGAAGAACGACAATGCCGCCACGTTGGTCGCCAGATTGACAACTTTGGAGGCAGCCGAGGCACGCAGGAAGTCCAGTCCGAAGAACCGCACGAACAGGAAGATCAGGAAGCTGCCGGTGCCCGGCCCGAAGAAACCATCGTAGAAACCGATCACCCCGCCCATCGCCAGTGCGATCAGCAACTCCCGGCGGCCAACCTCGCGTGGCCGGTGCAGCGCACCGAAGTCCTTCTTGGCCAGCGTATAGCCCAGCATCACGATCAGCAGGGTCAGCACCAGCGGCCGTACCGCCTCCTTGGACAGCAGCGTCACCGCAGTGGCGCCGAGGAAGGAGAACGCAAACGCGGCTGCCGCTGCCAACAGCACCGGCCGCCACGGGAAGCGCACCGCGCGCGCATAGCGCAGCGCCGAGGCACCGGTACCGAACACCGAACTGAACTTGTTGGTGCCCAGCAGGGCCGCTGGTGTCTGCTGCGGCAGGGCAGTGAACAAACCGGGCAACTGGATCAGGCCACCACCGCCGACCGCCGCATCCACCAGCCCCGCGATGAAGGCGATGACCAGCAGCCAGGGCAGTTCGGGGGGGATCAACTCCAGCATGGCAACTCCGGCGCAGGGCGCGACAGCATACGCTCAGTGCGGCGGTGTATCGCTTGGAACGGGGCCGCGCGGCAATTGCCCATGCAGCGCAGGCGGGTATGCACGGGTGTCGGCAGCCACAAACTGGAACAGCGCCTCGGCGCTCATCGGCCGGCCGAACAGATAGCCTTGGCCATACAACACCCCTCGGGAGCGGAAGAAGTCGGCCTGCTCCGTGGTTTCAATGCCTTCGGCCAAGGTCTGCATGCCCAGGGTGTGGGCGAGGTCGAGAATGTGCTCAGCCACCTGGCTGGTCACCGCCTGGGTGCAGGCGGTGGAGGTGAAGCTTTTGTCCACCTTGAGAATGTCGAACGGATAGGTGGCCAGGTTGGCCAGACTGGAATAGCCGGTGCCGAAGTCGTCGATGGCCAGTTCAATACCGAGTGCGCGGATCGCGTCGAGCACGCTCAATGCACTGGTCTCTTCCAACAGTGCACGCTCGGTGGCCTCCACCACGAACTGGCCAGAGCCCGGGCCGATGTTCTGCAGCATCTCGCCCAGCAGCCGGGGTGTCTGTTCCGATTGCAGGTCGCTGGCCGCCAGGTTCACCGCAAGGCGGAAGGTCGGCATGCGTCGCAGGAAGCTGCTCATGTCCTTTTCCACCAGTTGCAGCACTTGCCGTGTGATCTGCTGGATCAGCCCGGATTCTTCCGCGATGGGAATGAAGCGGTCAGGCAGCAGTACCGTGGCCTGCTCATACTGCCAACGCAGCAGCGCCTCGGCGCCAATGCAACGGCCATCGTGCAGATCGATCAGCGGCTGGTACAGCAGGAAGAAGTGGCCTTTTCCGAGCGCACGCAGCAACTGGTTGCGCGGTGATAGCTGGTGCCGGCTGAGCAGCAGCACGCTCGCCAGCACGCTCAAGCCGATGACGATGCCGGCCGGAATGAACCAACGCCCGAACCGGGCCATGCGGGCATCGATGGTGGCAATTGGCGTGGCGACGATCACGCCGTCGTCTCCGCCCTGCATGATGTGCCGTACCACCAGATAACCCGCATCGGCATCCAGAAAATGGCTCGATGCGCGCGCAGTGCTGGCGGAGGATGCCCAGTGATCGAGCACGCTGTCGTTGCGGACGCTGTACAGGCCGTTGCGGGGTGTGAACAGGCCCAATGACAGGTCGGCACGGACGAACGGCGCGATCACGCCCTCCGGGTATACCAGCAACGCATAGCCCTCCTTCTCCAATACCGCATAGCTGCGGTCATGCACGCCGGGCAGCCGCACATCGGAATAGACACGGATGCCGTCGGTGCGCTTCGATGACGCGTGCCCAAGCACCAATTGCTGCATCAGCGGATCGCTGGAGGAACAGACCACGCGATGGTCCTCCAGATACAACGCCGCGATGGAGATCTGGGTTCGTGCCGCTACCCGTTGCAGATGCCGGATGCCCGCAGGGCTGCACGCGGCCTCACCCCGGGCCGACATTTCGGCATGCATTCTGGTCAGCATGACGAGTGCATTGCGCACGCGCCGATCAAGCCCAAGTGCCACATCATCCAGCTCCCTGTACTTGTCGTCGATGGCTTGTTGTCGGGCCTGATGCAGTGCGTAGAACACGGGAAGACAACCCAGCAGCAAGCCCGCAAGCAGGAAAATTGCAGCGATCACATGGCGGCGTTTCATGGCTGCCCCATCCGGGGATTGGCGGGATTCGCGCAAATATGTGACGTGAATCGGCAAGAAAACAATGTGCAGACAACTGTCCACAAACCGCGTGGTTACACGCCACCCAAGCTGTCCCATGCCTTTCGCACGATGAACATCATCAGCAACACAAGGAAAGGCTTGCGGATCAATGGTGTGCCATCGGCAGCGCCATTCGTGTGCCGACCACGGCGACACGGACGCTGGCTGCTGCCATGGGTACAGTGGATCCAGTGGCTACGACGGTCCGGGTGGCAACAACGCCAACATGGCAATGCCGGCGCAGGATGCGCCGTCATACGCTCAGCGTCGGGCCATCGCTTGGAACCGCAGCGTCCGTGGATGAAAATGCAGCGATGCAGATATCCCCAACTACTCCCTGTCCCTGCGGCCGCGACCAGGCCTATGCGGCCTGCTGTGGCCGTTACCACGCCGGCCAGGCCGCAGCTGACGCCGAGTCACTGATGCGTTCGCGCTACAGCGCCTATGTGCTCAAGGATGTCGACTACCTGTTGGCCAGCTGGCACCCGGACACCCGCCCGGTCACGCTCTCGTTGGACGATGCTCCCGGCCAGCGCACGCAATGGCTGGGCCTGAGCGTGCAGCGGCATGCAGTCACTGGCGAAGACACCGCCGACGTCGTGTTCACCGCCCGCTATCGCGTAGGCGGTGGCAGCGCGGTGAAGATGGTCGAGCACAGCCGCTTCCAGCGCATCGACGGCCGCTGGTACTACCTGGATGCCGCTGGCTGAAGCACGCGGCGGGGGCGAGGCAGCGGCAGCGATCCCTAGTAGAGCCGAGCCATGCTCGGCTGGAGCCCTACCGGTGAAGCCTCCGCCGAGCATGGCTCGGCTCTACGCTTCCGCTCCCTCCCTTGCGCTACGCGCAGGGGAGGGCTGGGGAGGGGTGCTTTTGGCTTTCACCTCCCCAAGCACCTCCAGCCTCGCGGCTCACGCCGCTCCCACAACCAAACGCAACCACACCGCTTATCATCAAGCTCCAGTGCAAGGAGCGTATGGATGAACCCGATCAACCTGCTGCGTGCAGGCACCACGATGGCAGCGCTCACGCTGGTCGTCCCTGCCCAGGCCGCAATCACCGACTTCGGCAGCTGTGGCGCCTCACTCAAGGCCGCTGCCGTTGCCCAGGGCATCAGCGGCGAAAAGTTTGATCAGGTCTTCAGCAGCATCACCCCCGACCTGAGTGTGCTGCCGTTGCTCGACGCGCAGCCCGAGTTCACCACCCCGATCTGGGACTATCTGGCCTCGCTGGTCGACAGCCGTCGTATCGCCGATGGCCGCGCGCTGCTCAGCCAGCACCGTGCGCTGCTGGACCAGGTCAGTGCCCAGTACGGCGTCGACCCGGCCACCATCGTCGCGGTCTGGGGCGTGGAAAGTGATTACGGCCGCGTGTTCGGCAAGCGTCCGTTACTGCAGTCGCTGGCCACCCTGTCCTGCAATGGCCGACGCCAGCCCTTCTTCAAGGGCGAGCTGCTGGCCCTGCTCAAGCTGATCGACAAGGGTGACCTGAATCCCAGCGGCCTGACCGGCTCCTGGGCCGGCGCCTTCGGCCACACCCAGTTCATGCCATCGACGTACGCCCGCATCGCCGTGGACGGCGATGGCGACGGCCGCCGCGATCTGGTCGCCAGCATTCCCGATGCGCTGGCCTCCACCGCCAACTATCTGAAGCAATCCGGTTGGCGCAGCGGCCAGCCGTGGGGCGTGGAAGTCCGCGTCCCGGCCAACTTCAATGCCGCACTTGCCGGCCGCACCAAGCGCAAACCGCTGGCGGACTGGCGCGCGCTGGGCATCACCCTGGCCGACGGCAAAGCGCTGCAGATAGCGGCCATCGGCGACGACAGCAATGCCGCCTTGCTGCTGCCGGCCGGTGCCAAGGGGCCGGCCTTGCTGGTGTTCCGCAACTACGACGCGATTTATTCCTATAACGCCGCCGAGAGCTACGCATTGGCGATCGCCACCTTGGCCGACCGCCTGCGCGGCGGCAGCGGTCTGAGTGCGGCCTGGCCCACCGATGACCCCGGTATCGGCCGCGACGAGCGCCGCGAACTGCAGACCCTGCTGCTCGCGCGCGGTCACGATATCGGCAGCGCCGATGGCATGGTCGGCACCGCCACCCGCCGCGCCATCCAGGTCGAACAGCAGCGCCTCGGCTGGAAGAACGCAGACGGCCGTGCCGGCACCCGCATCCTGCAGGCACTGCGCAGTGCCAAGCCGGCGCAGCCGACGGCGTTCCAGCTGCCGCCCAACTACCAGCAACTTGTCCAGTCACCGATCGTACGGAGCAACGTTTCAATGAAGGATGTGCAGGGCCTGAGCACAGGCGACTTCAAGGGCTTCACCGCCTGGAAGGTGGAAACCCCGTTCTCCACTGCTGCCATCAGCGTGTTTGGCGGCCAGTTGCTGTCCTTCGTGCCGAATGGTGGCCAGGACGTGATGTGGCTCTCGCCCAGCGCCAAGCAGCCGCCCACGCCCATCCGTGGCGGTGCGCCGGTGTGCTGGCCGTATTTCTCGCGGCAAGGGCAGGGCAACGACGTGCCTGCGCATGGTTTCGTGCGTACTGTTGCCTGGGAGCTGCGCAACGCCCGTCGCGAAGCCGATGGCAGCGTGGTGTTGACCCTTGCGCCGCCGCAGATGGACAACCTCGGGCTGCGCCTGCAGATGGTGCTGCGCATCGGCCGCACCCTGGAGCAGGAGTTGATCACCGAGAACACCGGCAGCCAGGCGACCAGCTTCACCCAGGCCCTGCACAATTACTTCAATGTCAGCGACGCCTTGAAGGTGGATGTTACCGGGCTGGATGGACTCACCTACCTGGACAAGCTCGACAGCGGCAATGCCCACGTGCAGAAGGGCGACTGGAACCTGCGTGACCCGCGTGACCCCGGCCGCAGCGACCGCCTCTACACCCAGGCCGGCGGCCATTACGTGCTGCGCGACCCGGGTTTCAAGCGCGCAATCGACATCAGCACCAGCGGCAGCCGCACCGCCGTGGTCTGGAATGCAGGCGAAGCCGGTGCCGCGAAGATGGACGACATCGGTGCCGCGTGGCGCAATTACGTCTGCGTGGAGGCCGCCAACGCAGGACCGGATGTGATCGAGCTGGCCCCGGGCGGACGCCACACCCTCAAGCAGGTGTTCGAGGTCAAGCCACTTTGAGTGCAATCCGCTTGTGACGCGCGCGCCAACTAGCGTCAATCCCGCTGCCAAGAAGGCAGCAGTTGCTCCATCAAGGAAGAAGCAATGCCGGATATCCAGTGGTATTACACCGACGCCCAACACGAGCGGCAGGGGCCACTCGCCACCGCGCAGATGAAGCAGCTGTTTGCTGAGGGCGGGCTGACGCAGTCGGCGCTGGTATGGCGTGCGGGCATGGAGCAATGGCAGCCGGTGCAGGACTTCGCGCTGGAACTGGCCTGGCCGGAGCCGGCGGAAGGCAAGCACGAGGGAAGCAATCCGTACGCGGCTCCAGCTGCCGTTGTCGGTGAGCCGCCGCTCGCGCTGATGGACGATACCTTGAAGCCCTACACCGATTTTGTCGGCAGCAACTTCGATAAGTACCGCCGGAAGTGGCACCTCGATGGAAAACATCCCCATGCCAAGGACACCTGGCATTGGCCTGCCTTCTTCTTCGGTTTGATGTGGATGCTGTACCGCAAGATGTACCTGCTCGCGGTGATGTGGGGGGGCGGGTCCCTGCTGCTTTCAACCGCGCTGCGCCTGTTGGGTATCCCGGATCTTGCGGCATGGGGTGTCAGCATTGGTATTGCGGTTGCCGCGGGTGGCCTGGGCAACGCCTTCTACCTGAAGCATGCGCAGAAGCAGATCCAGCAGGTGACCTCTGCAAACACCGGTGGCGCCCATGCGCTGCGGGCGCAGCTGCGCCTGCGTGGCGGAACCAGCATCGCCGCCGTGTTCACGGGCATTTTTGTGATGATCGTGATCAACGTGACAATCGCATTCACGATCATGTGAAAAATGTCAGTGCGCACCGGCCGATATCGAACCGAAGCGCGCTGACTGCATGTACGGAAGTCAGCGCAGTGGCGCAGGCCGACGCAGCACCAGCAAGGTGATCACACCGGCCACCAGCCCCCAGAACGCAGAGCCAATGCCGGCCATCGACAATCCCGATGCCGTTACCAGGAAGGTCACCAACGCCGGCTCGCGCTCGGCCTCTTCCTTCAATGCCACGGCCAGGCTGTTGCCGATGGTGCCGAGCAGGGCGATACCGGCCAGCGTCGCAATCAGTTCCTTTGGGAACGCCGCGAACACCGCCGCCACGGTGGCGCCGAACAAGCCGATCACGATGTAGAACACGCCGGCACTCACCGCTGCGGTGTAGCGCCGTGCCGGATCCTCATGCACATCCCGGCCCATGCAGATCGCCGCGGTGATCGCGGCCAGGTTCAAGGCATAGCCACCGAATGGCGCCAGTGCCGTATTGACCACGCCGATCCAGCCGATCACCGGCGATATCGGCGCGTCATAACCCGAGGCCTTCAACACCGCCACGCCCGGCACGTTCTGCGAGGCCATGGTGACGATGAACAAGGGCAGGGCGATGCCGAACAGCGCCGCCCACGACAGCGTCGGCGTGGTGAACACCGGTAGCGCCATCTGCAGCTGCACCTGTTCCATATGCATCAACCCCTTGCCACTGGCGATCGCCACGCCCACCAGCAAGGTTGCGATCACCGCATAGCGCGGCAACCAGCGCCGCCCCAACAGATAGGTGGCGAACATCAACAGCACCAGCAATGGCTGGGTGTTCACCGAAACAAAGACATCCAGGCCGAAGCGCAGCAACACCCCGGCCAGCATGCCCGAGGCCAGCGACACAGGGATCCTTCGCATCGCCTTCTCGAACACCCCCGAGAAACCGGCCAATGCACCCATCAACGCGGCCAGCACAAATGCACCGATCGCATCGGACAGCGGCAGCGTGGTTGCCCCGACCACCAGCATCGCCGCGCCCGGGGTAGACCAGGCCGTCACCACCGGCATCCGGTAGCGCAGCGACAGACCAATACAGGTCACGCCCATGCCGATGCCCAGCGCCCACATCCACGACGCAATCTCGGCCTGCCCGGCACCTACGGCCTGCGCGGCCTGGAACACGATCACCGCCGAGCTGGCAAAGCCCACCAGCACCGTAATGAAGCCGGCAACCACGGCAGGCAACGAGAGATCACGAAAGAACGAACGCGGAGCCGGATTGGTCATCTATATGGAGGTGCAACGGATCAACCCGCATTGTGGCCCAGCAAGCCGCTCTAAGGTCGCAGACAAAAGTAGGGGAGCAATAGCCCCTCTCCAGCTCAGGGGGGGAGAGGGGCAGCTTGCGAACCACAGGTTCGCTGCCCATCGAACGCCCTTGCGCCAGCGCAAGGGCCGGGGCGCGGAGCGGGGGTTGGGGAGAGGGCAGCTCTTCGCGTTGAAGCTGGGCAGCGCCCAACCAGGTGAACCAAGCGTTCCGCACCACCTGCCCAGCAAGGCATCGACCCTTGCTCCAGATCTGATCATCAGCAAGTAGTGGGCGACAAAAGAGCGAAAGCAGGAGCAAGGCACCGCCGCACTTTGCCAACTCTGGCCCCAACCGCCGATTTGTCGCTCTGCAACAAAAAGTGATTGCGATTTTCACAAAGATGTCTAGAATCCACCTCCTCGCTTCACGGCGCCGATCACAGCAGTGACCGACACCAAGAAACGACGTCACCAACCTCGAAATAGGGTGTTGACGGAAACAAAAAGCCTGCCATAATAGGCGGCTCGCTTCGACGAAAAGCCTTCGGGCTCCACCTTGAAGCCGCCGAGTCAACAGCCTCTCAAAAAGGTGTTGACGAAGCAGAAAAGCCGGCTATAATGGGCGGCTCGCTACGACGGAAACGTCGCGGCCTACGAAGAAGGCGCTGAGGCCCGATTCGAAGTTCTTTGAAAGTATGCGCAGGTATCTTGTGAGGACGCCTGCAGGAATGGATGACTGTCCATCTTGCAGACGTTTAATCAAGCAATGATTCAATTGTTTTAATGCAAGCGAAACGTTGCCAGTGGTTGAACTTCTGCAGCTAAAGTATTTGTCTTCGGACATGTAGTTTTAAGTGAAGAGTTTGATCCTGGCTCAGAGTGAACGCTGGCGGTAGGCCTAACACATGCAAGTCGAACGGCAGCACAGGAGAGCTTGCTCTCTGGGTGGCGAGTGGCGGACGGGTGAGGAATGCATCGGAATCTACTCTTTCGTGGGGGATAAC
>NZ_JBXFWF010000040.1:0-2500 GCF_056854515.1 Stenotrophomonas sp. STEN063 | reverse complement strand
CCGAGTCTGATAAGGGCGCATAGTCGCGGGCAGTAGACCCGAAACCGGGTGATCTAGTCATGCCCAGGGTGAAGGTGCGGTAACACGCACTGGAGGCCCGAACCCACTCCCGTTGCAAAGGTAGGGGATGAGGTGTGATTAGGAGTGAAAAGCTAATCGAACCCGGAGATAGCTGGTTCTCCTCGAAAGCTATTTAGGTAGCGCCTCATATGTATCCTCTCGGGGGTAGAGCACTGTTATGGCTAGGGGGTCATCGCGACTTACCAAACCATTGCAAACTCCGAATACCGAGACGGACTGTATGGGAGACACACGGCGGGTGCTAACGTCCGTCGTGAAAAGGGAAACAACCCAGACCCACAGCTAAGGTCCCAAATTTTGTGCTAAGTGGAAAACCATGTGGAAAGGCACAGACAGCCAGGAGGTTGGCTTAGAAGCAGCCACCCTTTAAAGAAAGCGTAATAGCTCACTGGTCGAGTCGGTCTGCGGGGAAGATTTAACGGGGCTAAGCACAGAACCGAAGCTTGGGGTGCATAACTTTGTTATGCGCGGTAGAGGAGCGTTCCGTAAGCCTGTGAAGGTGAGTTGAGAAGCTTGCTGGAGGTATCGGAAGTGCGAATGCTGACATGAGTAACGATAATGCGGGTGAAAAACCCGCACGCCGAAAGCCCAAGGTTTCCTTGCGCAACGTTAATCGGCGCAGGGTGAGTCGGCCCCTAAGGCGAGGCAGAAATGCGTAGTCGATGGGAAGCAGGTTAATATTCCTGCACCTCGCGTAAGTGCGATGGAGGGACGGAGAAGGTTAGGTGTACCAGGCGTTGGTTGTCCTGGGGAAAGGCGGTAGGTTTGGATCTTTGGCAAATCCGGGATCCTTTAAGACCGAGCACCGAGACGAGTCTTTAAGACGAAGTCACTGATACCACGCTTCCAGGAAAAGCTCCTAAGCTTCAGCTTACGCAGACCGTACCGTAAACCGACACAGGTGGGTAGGATGAGAATTCTCAGGCGCTTGAGAGAACTCGGGTGAAGGAACTAGGCAACATGGCACCGTAACTTCGGGAGAAGGTGCACCCTTTTTGGTGGCTCATGCGAGCTATAGCTGAAGAGGGTCGCAGTAACCAGGCCGCTGCGACTGTTTATCAAAAACACAGCACTCTGCAAACACGAAAGTGGACGTATAGGGTGTGACGCCTGCCCGGTGCTGGAAGGTTAATTGATGGGGTCAGCCGCAAGGCGAAGCTCTTGATCGAAGCCCCAGTAAACGGCGGCCGTAACTATAACGGTCCTAAGGTAGCGAAATTCCTTGTCGGGTAAGTTCCGACCTGCACGAATGGCGTAACGACAGCGGCGCTGTCTCCACCCGAGACTCAGTGAAATTGAAATCGCTGTGAAGATGCAGCGTTCCCGTGGCAAGACGGAAAGACCCCGTGAACCTTTACTATAGCTTTACACTGAACGTTGAGTTCGTCTGTGTAGGATAGGTGGGAGGCTATGAAACTGTGGCGCTAGCTGCAGTGGAGCCATCCTTGAAATACCACCCTGTCGTGCTTGACGTTCTAACCTAGGTCCATTATCTGGATCGGGGACCGTGTATGGTGGGTAGTTTGACTGGGGCGGTCTCCTCCTAAAGAGTAACGGAGGAGCTCGAAGGTACGCTCAGCGCGGTCGGACATCGCGCACTGTGTGCAAAGGCATAAGCGTGCTTGACTGCAAGATCGACGGATCAAGCAGGTAGGAAACTAGGACTTAGTGATCCGGTGGTTCTGTATGGAAGGGCCATCGCTCAACGGATAAAAGGTACTCCGGGGATAACAGGCTGATACCGCCCAAGAGTTCATATCGACGGCGGTGTTTGGCACCTCGATGTCGGCTCATCACATCCTGGGGCTGTAGTCGGTCCCAAGGGTATGGCTGTTCGCCATTTAAAGTGGTACGCGAGCTGGGTTCAGAACGTCGTGAGACAGTTCGGTCCCTATCTGCCATGGGCGTTGGAAGTTTGAGAGGGGCTGCTCCTAGTACGAGAGGACCGGAGTGGACGAACCTCTGGTGTTCCGGTTGTCACGCCAGTGGCATTGCCGGGTAGCTATGTTCGGAAGCGATAACCGCTGAAAGCATCTAAGCGGGAAGCGCGCCTCAAGATGAGACTTCCCGGGGCACAAGCCCCCTAAAGGAACCATATAGACTATGTGGTTGATAGGTCAGGTGTGTAAGTGCAGCAATGCATTGAGCTAACTGATACTAATGATCCGTGTGGCTTGACCATATAACCTCAAGTTGCCTTGGCCGACATGACATGTCGATAGAGTCCAAGTGCACGCTACGTCACAAGATCCATGCGAGACAGGCGCCTTATCCGTTGTTTGGATGGCGACACTCCAACTGTCTCCCTGATGAAATTAGCGCTATGGAACCACCCGATCCCATCCCGAACTCGGAAGTGAAACGTAGCCGCGCCGATGGTAGTGCAGCCTAAGCTGTGCGAGAGTAGGTCATCGTCAGG
>NZ_JBXFWF010000039.1:0-42122 GCF_056854515.1 Stenotrophomonas sp. STEN063 | reverse complement strand
GTGAGGTGGGGCGGGGGCGCGCGGCGCGCGTGTCGTGGGTTGGTCGCGAGCCCTGTCCGGCCGCCCCCCCCCCCCCCCCCCCACTACAGGCTCGCGGCGATCAGCTGCCCGACAGCATCCGGCGGATCTTGCGGCCCAGGCGGGTCAGGAACGAGTCGCTGTCGTTGCCAGCACGCATCGGCTTGGCCTGTACCTGCACCGGGCCGTTGGTGTTGACCACTGCCGGTGCTGCACCTTCGGCACCCTCAACCGGGCGACCGTGGCGACGGCGGCGACGCTTGCGCGGTGCGCGCTCGCCTTCCACTGCCGGGCTGTTGGCCGCATTCGGCGCACCTTCAGCGACCGGACGCGGCGGCTTGGATGTGCCTTCGGCATTGGCCGGGGCGCCTTCGACGCGCGGCTTGCGCGGGCCACGCGGCTTGCCGTCGGCGCTGCGCTCGCCGCGGCGTTCACCGGGCTTGCCACCGCTGCGACCACCGCCACGACGGGCTTCGTCGGCGGCCTTCTGCTCGCGGGCTTCGCGGAAGATGGCACCAACGCTCTCACCTTCTTCGCCTTCCGGCAGCGGCGCGCGCTCGGGACGCGGCAGCGCGGTCATCAGTTCGGCGGTAACCGACTCGACCGGAATCTTCTGCTCGATGTAGGCCTCGATGTCCGGCAGGCTCATCGCATAGCGCTCGCAGGCGAAGCTGATCGCATCACCTTCTTCGCCCAGGCGCGCGGTACGGCCGATGCGGTGCACGTAGTCTTCGGCGTCGAACGGCAGGTCGTAGTTGTAGACGTACTTGATGCCGTCGATGTGCAGGCCGCGTGCGGCCACATCGGTGGCCACCAGGATTTCCAGCTGGCCCTTCTGGAAGCGGTTGAGCAGGCTCTCACGCTTTTTCTGCGGCACGTCACCGGACAGCACGCCAACACGGTAACCGGCCTTTTCCAGAGCGCGTGCAACACGCTCGACGAATACCTTGGTGTTGACGAACACCATGGTGCGGGCGCCTTCACTGCGCGACAGCAGGCCGATCAGCAGCGGCAGCTTTTCTTCGTCGGCCGGGAAGTAGATACGCTGGCGGACGCGGTCGGCGGTGATGCTTTCGGTCTCCACCACCAGCTTCTGCGGCTCGTTCATGTGCTCATAGGCCAACTCCAGCACGCGATGGCTGAGGGTGGCGCTGAACAGCAGGGTCTGGCGCGTGGTGCGCTCCGGCATGCGCCGCAGCAGGAAGCGGATGTCCTTGATGAAGCCCAGGTCGAACATGCGGTCGGCTTCGTCCAGCACGCAGATTTCGCAGGCGTGCAGCGAAACCACCTTGTGCTGCTTGACGTAGTCGATCAGGCGGCCGGGGGTGGCGATGATCACGTCCACGCCCTGCTGCAGCAGCTCGCGCTGCTTGTCATAGTCCACGCCACCGTAGACCAGCGCGAAGCGCAGGCCGGTGTCGGCGGCGAACTTCATCGCGTCCTTGTGGATCTGGATGGCCAGCTCGCGGGTCGGTGCCAGGATCAGCGCGCGCGGATCTTCCGGCTTGCGGTCAGCCAGCGCCGGACGGGTCAGCAGGCGGTTGGCGACGGCGACCAGGAAGGCCAGCGTCTTGCCGGTACCGGTCTGGGCCTGGCCGGCAACGTCGCCGCCCGGCAAAGCCACCGGCAGGGTCAGCGCCTGAATGGGGGTGCAGCGGGTGAAACCCGCGCCTTCAAGGCCCGCCAGCAAGGCCGGCTGCAGCTCGAAGGAGGAAAATGTCACGTCGGTTAGCGGTTTGTCGCTCATTGATTTCGTCTTTGTAGTGCCAGCCGGTCAGTGTGGCCGGGCAGCTTGCATCGATTCGGGCACCGTCGCACACTGCGGCCCCTGCGCCGGGTCGCGCGACACCTGGGCCCTGCCCACTGTCCGCGCAATGCCCCAGTTTACCGCAATGCGACCGCCAACCCGGCATGGGCAGTCGCATTGCACCAGGAGACTCCAAGTGAGCGATAAGGTTTTACACGTCGGCGACGCCGACTTCGACAGCGCCGTCCTGCAATCGAGCGAACCGGTCCTGGTGGATTTCTGGGCTGAATGGTGCGGCCCGTGCAAGATGATTTCCCCGGTCCTGGACGAATTGGCTGACGCCTATGACGGCAAGCTGAAGATCGCCAAGGTCAATGTGGACGAGAACCGCGCCACCGCGATCAAGTACCACGTGCGCTCGATCCCGATGCTGCTGCTGTTCAAGGATGGCCAGATCCAGGCCACCCAGATCGGCGCAGTCGGCAAGGGCCAGCTGAGCCAGATGATCGACAAGGCGCTGGTCTGATCCAGCACGGTCCGGCGGCCCCGTGCCGCCGGCCACCGGGCCAGCCTGACCGCGGCCCAACAGGGTTTTGCAGGCGCTTGCGCCGCCACGTTTGGCGGTGTTAGTGTCGCTACATCCGGCAGCATTCGCGTGCCGCACCCTCTGGACGGGTTCTCGTCCGGACCATCCCAACCAGTTCGCAGCCCCGCAGGGCGCTCGCACATCCAAGCGAGAGGAATCAAGCACTTGTCCGAGAACACTCCTTCCGAAACCGGGAGCACCGACGCTCCTGTCGAGAAGCGCGTGCGCAAGCCGCGTGTTGCCAAAGCCGTTGAAAGCGCCGACAGCGGTGCTTCTGCCCCCGCCCAGCCAGCGCTTCCATTGCCAGCCGCCCCGGCCGCTCCGGCTCCGGTAGCCGCTGCTCCGGCAGCACCGGCCCCGGTTGCTCCGCCTCCCGCGCCCGCCGCGGCGGCGTCCAGCAATGAAGGCCAGGCCCCGGCAGCCAGCTCCGGCGACAACAACACCTCACAGGGTGGCCAGGACAACGGCGAAGGCAACAACAACCAGCAGCGCTATGGCCAGCAGAATCAGCAGGGCCAGGGCCAGGGCAACCGCCGCGACCGTTTCCGCAACCGTCGTGACCGCAATCGTCAGCGTGACGACAACGGCATGGGCAACGACGGCGGCAACGACAATTTTGTCCCACGCCAGATGCCGAGCGTGCCGGAAGGTTTCCCGGTCTATTCGCTCAGCGACCTGAAGCGGATGCCGGCACAGAAGCTGCTGGAAATCGCCGAACAGCTGCAGATCTCCGAAGGCGTGGCCCGTGCCCGCAAGCAGGACGTGATCTTCGCCCTGCTCAAGGTGCTGACCCGCCACGGCGACGGCGTCGCCGCCGACGGCGTGCTGGAAATCCTGCCGGACGGCTTCGGCTTCCTGCGTGCAGCCGAAGCCAGCTACCTGGCCGGCCCGGACGACACCTATATCTCGCCCAGCCAGATCCGCCGCTTCAACCTGCGCACCGGCGACCACCTGTCGGGCCGCATCCGCTTCCCGAAGGACGGCGAGCGCTACTTCGCGCTGTCGATCGTGGACACCATCAACGGTGAGCCGATCGAAGCCTCGAAGAACAAGGTGCTGTTCGAAAACCTGACCCCGCTGTTCCCGCGCAAGCGCTTCACGCTTGAGCGCGGCAACGGTTCCTCGGAAGACATCACCGGCCGCATCCTCGACCTGATGGCACCGCAGGGCAAGGGCCAGCGCGCCCTGATCGTTTCGCCGCCGAAGGCCGGCAAGACGATGATGATGCAGCAGATCGCCACCGCCATCACCACCAACCATCCGGAAGTGCACATGATCGTGCTGCTGGTGGATGAGCGCCCGGAAGAAGTGACCGAAATGCAGCGCACTGTGCGCGGCGAAGTGGTCTCTTCGACCTTCGACGAACCGGCCGCGCGCCACGTGCAGGTTGCCGAAATGGTGATCGAGCGCGCCAAACGCCTGGTCGAGCACAAGAAGGACGTGGTGATCCTGCTCGACTCGATCACCCGCCTGGCCCGCGCCTACAACAACGTCGTGCCCAGCTCCGGCAAGGTCCTGACCGGTGGTGTGGACGCCAACGCCCTGCACCGCCCGAAGCGTTTCTTCGGCGCGGCACGCAACGTTGAAGAAGGCGGCTCGCTGACCATCATCGCCACCGCGCTGGTTGAAACCGGTTCGAAGATGGACGAAGTGATCTACGAAGAATTCAAGGGCACCGGCAACAGCGAAGTGCATTTGAACCGTCGCATCACCGAGAAGCGCGTCTACCCGGCCATCGACATCAACCGTTCCGGCACCCGCCGCGAAGACCTGTTGATCGAACCGGAGCTGCTGCAGAAGATCTGGATCCTGCGCAAGCTGCTGCACCCGATGGACGAAATCGCCGCGATGGAATTCCTGCTGGACAAGATGAAGAACACCAAGTCCAACGACGAGTTCTTCGGCTCGATGAAGCGCTGATTCCGGTTGGAGTTGGCTGCAGGCAAAAACCCCGCTTTCGCGGGGTTTTTGCTTGGCGATGATTGGACGGACGGTACCTGCTTCGCAGCTTCCGCCGCACGTGATGAGCCGAGCCATGCTGGGCGGGGGCATTACGGTTAGCGCCGGTGCCGAGCATGGCTCGGCACTACCTCCGCATCAGGGATCAGCTGCCCTGCAGTGGCGTCAGCAGGCGCGGACCGTTGTTGTCCACCAGGTTTACGCTGCCATCGACCAGTGCATCCGGCGCAAAGCCCAGCGGATCGCTGTCGTCCCGCCATGGGGCACGCTCACGTGGGCCAGGGACGTAACTTACCCACCGCGCCGGACCCTGGCCTTCGGCAGCCGCATCGCCCAAGGAAAACCCAACCGGCACGCGTACGTTCCAGAACGCCTGCCCAGCCTCGGCGCCCTGCGTTGGAACGCGGAAGGTCCACTGCCTGGCAGCGGCAATCGCGCTCTTTGCAAGCACCTCGCGTCCAAGCCGCTGTTCGGACTCCCCGCTGAGGAAAGTGAGGTTCACCTGCTCGGCGAAAACGTCCTCGACCTTGCCATCCCGGCCAACCTTGAGCAGCAGATAGACGCTACCGGACACGCCTGCACGGAACGCCTGTACCGGGTAACGCGGTGGCGTCATCTCGATGCGTGCGATGCTCTCCGGGTCGTCACCGTCAAGGCGTGAGAAATTGATGCCACGCAGGCTGATTTCATAACGTCCAAGGTCCAGCTTACGGGCTATGACGCGCAGACTCATCGGGGCCAGTGCACGTACCGCCACACCATTCCTGACAACCGGCTCGAACTTCCATTTCAAGCCCGCGTCACGCACCAGCTTGACCACGGACGGAGGTAGCTCATCCTGCTTATCCACCCGCAGCGCAGATACCGAACCATCCGTTTCTATCGTGACGTCACCACTGACCACCATGCTGCTTTCGATCCGCTCGCGCACCGAACTGACACCGCCACTGCCAGCGGCGGCCACCACCGGCATCCCCATCACCAGCACCGCACCTACTGCCACTGCTGCAAGCATGTGTCGCATCGCACCTCTCCCTGTGTCCGGAATGCGGATTAGAGCGCAGCCGAAGTTGCGCTACAAGCATCAAGCCAAGCGCAGCGCCGCTGGATAAGGCGGCGTGTCGGGGTAGCGTCCTTCACGGAAGCCGGCCTGCAATCCCTGCCACCATTCCGGCTCGAACAACTCCGCGTGTTTTTCACGTACCACGTCCAACAGGACAGCAGACAAACCCATGAACAGCCCGAAGCGCTCCGGGAAGACATCGTTAGGGGCAACGTGGAACCACGGCTCGGCCGCCATCGCCTCCTCCTCGCTGCGCGGCTGTGGCCATGCGCGGAAAGTGCACTCGGTCACCAGGCACAGTTCGTCATAGTCGTAGAACACCGCGCGACCATGCCGCGACACGCCGAAGTTCTTCAACAACATGTCACCGGGGAAGATGTTGTTGCAGGCCATGTCGCGGATCGCCTGCGCGTAGTCGAGCGCAGCAGCGCGCGCCGCCTCGGCTCCCTGCTCGCGAAGGTAGAGATTCAAAGGCCGGAAACGTCGCTGCACGTAGCACAACGCGATCTCGACCTCGTCGCCATCGACGCGGACACTCTGGCTGCACTCCTGCACAAGTTCCTGCAGCAGCGCGGGCGCGAACCGTTGCAGGGGGAAGCGCAGGTAACGATAAGGCTGGGCATCCAGCAAGCGCCCGATGCGATCCAGATTGAATACCAGGGCGTACTTGTCTTCAACATCCTGCCGACTCATCGTCTTCGGCCACGCAAACCGATCACGTATCAGCTTGAATACCAGCGGGTAGCTGGGCAGGGTGAATACCGTCATCACCATACCGGGCGTGCCATCCGCGTGCACCAGCTGCTCGTTGTCGTGCTGCTGGAAGTGACTGAAGAAGGTGCGGTAACGCTCGGTCTTGCCCTGTTTGGCCCGGCCCAGCACCGTGTAGATCTCATCCACCGGTTTGCCCGGCAGGATACTGCGCAGGAACACCACTGCATCGGCCACGGTAGGCAGGTCGGCCTGGAAGTAGCTGCGTGAGACGCCGAACAGATGCGCCACATCGCGGCGGCGGCTCAGCACCGCCTCCGCGCGAATCCCGTTTTCATCGTTGATCAGCGCAATCACACACGGCGAAAACCTGTGCTCGCCAAACACGCGCCCGACGAGATAGGCACGTCGCTCGCGGTAGAACACGGTCTGCAACAACTCGATCGCGCGGACCGGATACGGCCCCCAATGGGCTAGGTCATCTTGCAGCCGCACCGCGATGGCCGCTGCACAACGTAGCTGGTGCGCGTACGGCAGGTCGAACGCATAGTCCGCCAACAAGCGTGAGAACGCTTCGGCCGGGCGCGCCTCGGACACTGCATAGACATGCCGCGCGACCGGATGGGTGATGGCGTCGGAGGGTTCAATGTCCAACGCCATGAACTCGATGCTGTCATCCACGCCATGGGTGGCAAACAGACGCCGGGTGAGCGTGTTGTAGAAGGTCTTGTAGAGCTCGCCGTCGATGCGGCCTTCGATCAACCCGTCGAAGTCCTGTTTGACCTGCCGCCACAACAGCTGCAGCTCGCTACTGCCCTGCAGTAGCTGATCCAGCTGGGTGCGGCATTGTGCAACACAGACGTCATACAGCTCGATGCGCTCCACTGCATCGGCTTTGGCAGCGGTCCAGTCCCGGCGCTGGAAGCGCTCGCGTGCGCGCCGGCTGATCTGGGCGAAGTCGCGGTGGTAATCATCGAAGCCCTGCGCGATGCAGCTGGCGATGCTGGCGGCCAACGCGCTGTCTGTAGCCGACTCGGTCATGACGGCATGACCAGACGTTGCCGAGGTGCTGGGTCAATGCAGGTACGGGGCAATCGCATGCGGGAGAACACCGGGGAGTTGCGCTGACCATACGCCACTGGCTGCTGTTCGGGGCAGGCCTGGGCGTGGAGTTGTCGTGGATTGGGGGTTTCGCGCCAGGAGCACCCCTCCCCAACCCTCCCCTTTGCTACGCAAAAGGGAGGGGGTGGATCGCGGCCATCTGCAGGTTGCGTGCGAGCGCAAGCTCCGCCCCCTCGCTTGCGCCTAGCGCAGGGGAGGGCTTTGGCTTTGGCTTTGGCTTTGGCTTTGGCTTTGGCCTTGGCCTTGGCCTTGGCCTTGGCTTTGGCTTTGGCCTTGGCTTTGGCTTTGGCTTTGGCTTTGGCTTTGGCTTTGGCCTTGCCTTTTGATTTAGCCCTTCTCCCGCCCGCGGGAGAAGGGTTGGGATGAGGGGAGCTTTGGCTTTGGCCTTGGCTTTGGCTCCAATGCAGCCGCAGCCAGTGCCGCCCTCACTCCCCGGACAATTCCGCCTGGATCTTGCGCCCGCACTCGCGCGCACTCCACAGCACATGCCCGATCACGCTGCGCTGGCCGC
The DNA here is from genome assembly GCF_056854515.1 of Stenotrophomonas sp. STEN063. Classification (NCBI taxonomy): domain Bacteria; kingdom Pseudomonadati; phylum Pseudomonadota; class Gammaproteobacteria; order Lysobacterales; family Lysobacteraceae; genus Stenotrophomonas; species Stenotrophomonas sp. STEN063. Next base: position 34,405 of record NZ_JBXFWF010000039.1, on the reverse strand, counting down.
AAGCGGCCATCAGCAGCAGCGAGCCGCGAGGCAACTGGATCGATTGCATCAGTACCTTGCCCTCGCTGGCCTCCAGCATCAGCACGTCCATCGTGCCCAGCGCCAGCTCGCGGCCAACCGCCGAGGCCAGGGCCAGCATGGCGCTGGTCATGGCGGCCAGGCGTTCGCCACTGGAGGTCTCGGTAGCCGCCTGTGCCAGGACAAAACCGTCGATGCTGGCAACCACCGCGGCACGCACGCCGTCCACTGAACCGGTGAACTCCTGCAGCCGCTGGTCTATCACGGCGACTTCCCAGTCCTCCAACAATGCAATCGCTTTGGCCTCAGTCATGGGCACCCACCAGGGCAGCGGCTTCGACCTCACCCATCAGCACATCCATCAGCAGCATCACCGCATCCTCCGAGCGTGCGTCGAACGGCACCAGTGGCAACGGCCGGCCGGCGGTCTTCTGTGCCTGCAGCAGGCAGGCATCGAGGTCCACGTCCGGCACAAGATCGAATTTGGATACACCAATGACCGCCGGAACCGTCCCGGCGTGCTCGCGCAGTGCCAGCAGGTAACGCTCCATTTCCTGCGCCACGTCAGGGCTGGAGGCGTCAGCCAGGATCACCACGCCACGCGCGCCTTGCAGCAGCACCGGCCAGATGAACGAGAACCGCTCCTGCCCCGGTGTGCCGTACAGGCGCAGTCGATCGCCATTGGGCAGACTCACGTCGGCATAGTCCATCGCCACCGTGGTTACCAGCTTGGAAGAACTGGCGTCGGTATTGAGTACGTCGGTATCAATGACGGTGCCGCCCGCTACAGCACGCACCAGCGTCGACTTCCCTGCCCCCATGGCGCCCAGAATCACTACCTTGTGTTCGATCATGCATGGGTCCCTGTACGGTGACGGACGCTGCGCCACATCCGTGCCAGCAGGGCGCTGGCACCAAGCTTGGCCGGCGCCGGCGACGGCGCAGCTGTGGGCTCTGGCAGCTGCACCGTGGCATAGCCACACAGGTAAGCCGAGCGCATGAAGGCGCGCGTTGCGTTGCTGTCCAGTTCCAGCAGCTCGGTGCATTCGGCCAGGGTGCAGGGCTTCTTCAGCAGCAGCGAGCACAGCCTGAAACCATCGTGTTGATGGGCGAGCACACGGAAGTCCGGCCAACGCAGCAGGCTCACCCGCGCATTCTGTTGCAGGCGTCGATCAAAATCGGTCCAGTTGTCGCCGTACTGCGCCATCTGCCACAGCAGCGGCCGCAGCGGTTGCCGCGACAGGTTCTCCGCCAAGGCCTGGAAGCGCGCCAACGACAGTTCCTGCAGCGCCAACAGCTCGAATACGTCACCCAGTTGCTGGGCAAGGCTGGGACCGTGCGTTGGATGCACGTAGAGCGGCACCATCTGGTCGTGTTCGAAATCAATCAGCAGCTGTGGTTGGCCCTGCAACGACAGCACCGCACGGCCCTGCTTCTCCTGCAGGCGCTGCCGCAACAGACGGGTGACCTGCTTGGCACCGCTGGCCAGATACAGACCATCGGTGGTTGTCGGCGTGGGCGGCGGTGCCAGCGCGTGCTGGATCTGCGCCCGATCCAGATGCAGTTCGCCGCTACTGCGGCCATCGTGCACGGCGCCGGCATCATCGTGCAGCCATAAGCGCATCGCCGGCCGCTTGCTGGCCATGTGTTGGGCAGCGCTGCGCAACGCCGGGGTATCGCGGACCAGGAGCAGGTCGCACTGGTCCAGATCGACACAGCGTTGCAGACCCTCCGGTGGTAGCCCCGCAATCTCCCTCAATCGCCCGAGGAGCGTCTGCTCCTCCCGGGTGTCCGAGCCCACTACCAGCACCCTGGTCATGCCCTCTTCCCCTTTTGACGCGCTCGCGTCATGCGATTCCCTGCGTGTCGAATCAGGCTATTCCAGATGCTGCATGTGAAAGGGTGATTGGTCCCACATTTCGATTTTTCAGTGGCGCTTTCGGCACACGACCTTGGTCGTATCTACACGCGGTCATCACGCGAAAACAAGAAAGCCTGCCTCCTGGGAGGAGGCAGGCTTTCAATGTGTAACAGCAGCTACATCACGCCGCCATTGCTCTTACGTTGATCAGCCCTTGAGGCTGGCGATCGCGGCATTGAGGGTGGCACTCGGACGCATTGCCGGGCCAGCCTTGGCCAGGTCCGGACGGTAGTAACCGCCGATGTCCACGGCCTTGCCCTGCACCGCCGCCAGCTCGTCGACGATCTTCTGCTCGTTGCTGGTCAGCACTTCGGCCAGCGGTGCGAACTTTGCCTTCAACGCGGCATCGTCGTTCTGCTCGGCCAGCGCCTGCGCCCAGTACATGGCCAGGTAGAAATGGCTACCACGGTTGTCGATGCCACCCAGCTTGCGCGACGGCGACTTGTCGTTGTCCAGGAACTTGCCGTTGGCAGCATCCAACGCATTGGCGAGCACGGTGGCGCCCTTGTTGTCGTAACGCTGGCCCAGGTGCTCCAGCGATGCGGCCAGGGCCAGGAACTCACCCAGCGAATCCCAACGCAGGTAATCCTCTTCGACGAACTGCTGCACGTGCTTCGGCGCCGAGCCGCCAGCACCGGTTTCGAACAGGCCGCCACCGGCCATCAGCGGCACGATGGACAGCATCTTGGCGCTGGTGCCCAGCTCCAGGATCGGGAACAGGTCGGTGAGGTAATCACGCAGCACGTTGCCGGTCACCGAGATGGTGTCCTCGCCCTTGCGGATGCGCTCCAGCGACACGGCGGTGGCTTCTTCCGGCGACAGGATGCGGATGTCCAGGCCGCTGGTGTCGTGGTCCTTCAGGTACTTCTCGACCTTGGCGATGACCTGCGCATCGTGGGCGCGCTCGGCGTCCAGCCAGAACAGCGCCGGGGTGTTGCTCAGGCGCGCGCGGCTGACGGCCAGCTTCACCCAGTCCTGGATCGGCGCGTCCTTGGTCTGGCACATGCGCCAGATGTCACCGGCTTCGACGGCGTGTTCGAACACCACGTTGCCGGCCTCGTCGGTGACCTTGACCACGCCATCGGCAGCGATCTGGAAGGTCTTGTCGTGCGAGCCGTATTCCTCGGCCTTCTGTGCCATCAGGCCGACGTTCGGCACCGAGCCCATGGTCGCCGGGTTGAACGCGCCGTGCGCCTTGCAGTCGTCGATAACGGCCTGGTACACGCCAGCGTAGCAGCGGTCCGGAATGACCGCCTTGGTGTCCTGCAGCTTACCTTCGGCGTTCCACATCTTGCCGGAGTCACGGATCATCGCCGGCATCGAGGCGTCGACGATCACGTCCGACGGCACATGCAGGTTGGTGATGCCCTTGTCCGAGTTGACCATGGCCACGGCCGGACGCTTGGCGTACTCGGCGGCGATGTCGGCCTTGATTGCTTCCTGCTCGGCTTCCGGCAGCTGCGACAGGCGCGCGTACAGGTCACCGATGCCGTTGTTGGAATCGAAGCCGATCTGGGCGAGGCTGGCAGCGTGCTTGCCCAGCACGTCCTTGTAGAACTCGTCGACCACGACGCCGAACATGATCGGGTCGGAGACCTTCATCATCGTCGCCTTCAGGTGCAGCGAGAACAGCACGCCCTGCTCCTTGGCATCGGCAATCTGTGCATCAACAAACGCAGCCAGCGCCTTGCGGTTCATCACCGAAGCGTCGACGATTTCACCGGCCTTGACTGCGGTCTTGGCCTTCAGCACGACGGTGTTGCCGTCGTTCTGTACCAGCTCGATCTTCAGGCTGCCGGCGTTGGCGACGGTGGCCGATTTTTCGCTGCCGTAGAAATCACCGCCGTCCATGTGCGCGACGTGCGACTTGGAGTCGGCAGTCCAGGCGCCCATGCGGTGCGGGTGCTTGCGGGCGTAGTTCTTCACCGACAGCGGTGCGCGGCGATCGGAGTTGCCTTCGCGCAGCACCGGGTTGACCGCGCTGCCCTTGATCTTGTCGTAGCGGGCCTGGATGTCACGCGACACGTCGTCGGTCGGTGCGTCCGGGTAGTTCGGCAGGATGTAGCCCTGTTCCTGCAGCTCCTTGATCGCGGCCTTGAGCTGCGGCACCGAGGCCGACACGTTCGGCAGCTTGATGATGTTGGCTTCCGGCTTGGTGGCCAGCTCGCCCAGTTCGGCCAGATCATCGCTGATCTTCTGCTCGTCCTTCAGGAAATCCGGGAACTGCGACAGGATGCGGCCGGACAGCGAGATGTCGCGGGTTTCGACGGCAATGCCGGCGGTCGCGGTAAAGGCATCGACGATGGGCAGCAGCGACTGCGTGGCCAGGAACGGAGCTTCGTCGGTGAGCGTGTAGATGATCTTCGGCGTATTCGACATGGGGGCAAAAACTCTCTTGCTGACGGATGCGGTGCGTGGAACGGCAGCGGCGATTGGGCAGGCGCACGACCATCCAGTGGGCCGGCGCGCAAACCCCATCCGGCTGCCGGATTGGGAAACCCTTGTATTGTCGCGTTTTCGACCGGGCCGGGCAAAGCAAACCCATACGCAAAGGTAGGGAGTGGCGGGCCTGTTGCAGGGCAAGCCCGCGCAGGCCTTGTGCCGTCTTGCTCATGTCGCTCACGGCAGTGGTGGTCTCACCTGCAACCACCCACGCCATACATGGAACAGGTGCACACAGTGCGCAAACCGCGGCTCCATGCAGCAGCACGGTGCTATCTGTGGGAGCGGCGTCAGCCGCGAAGCTGAGGATCCCCACACCCCTTCATCTGATGATCTCCCTGCTTCGCGGCTGACGCCGCTCCCACAAGAATCAGCCGATGTCAGAGCCAGACAGCGGGTTCCGAGCCACTCAAATGCTCGAAATCGCCACGTTCGAACCGGCGGTATACCTGTAGCAACGGCGTCAGCCGCGACACTGAGGTTGCTCGAATCCCTTCATCTGATGATCTCCCTGCTTCGCGGCTGACGCCGCTCCTACAACAAGCATTTACGGTTGATGCAAAAAAAAAGGCGCAGCCTGGTGGCTGCGCCCATGCGTATCACCGGCGGGAGAGAGTTCGCCGGCTTACGCCTTGCTCACTTCACCTCGAACTGCTGCGGGGTACCGGCAGCCTTGCCATCGACGGTGACGTCGGCGGTGTACTTGCCAGCCGGCCACGGCGTTGCCTTGCTGAACTCGATATTGGTGGTACCAGTGTCGGTCGCGTTGAGGGTGGCGCTCTGCTCACCGGCCACCTGGCCGTCCTGATAGGTCAACTTGGCCCCGACCGGCACATTGCTGGCGGTACCGCTGGTTTTGATCGATACGATGATCTTGTCCTTGGCTGCCAACACCGCAACCGGTGCCACCGACATGTCAGCCGCTGCCGCGTTGCCGACGGTCACCGCGGTCACTGCGAGAGCCGGCGCGGCAGGTGCGGACTCAACCATCGGTGCCGGGGCTGCTGCAACCGGCGGCGGTGGCGCGACCTCTTCTTCCTTCTTCTTGCAACCAACCAGTGCAACCGCACCGACCACCGCGATCATCAAGGCACTGCTAAGCGAAGTCTTCTTCATGAATTGCTCCGAATCTGGATTGAAAGTTCGTACGTTGCGGCGTCGGAGATCAGCCCTGACGCGCAGGAATCTTCAGTATCTGTCCCGGCCGGATCTTGTCTGGGTCATCGAGGACGTCACGGTTGGCGTCAAAGATCTTTTTCCACGCGTTACCGTCGCCAAGCAGGTTCTTGGCGATCTTGGACAGGTTGTCGCCGCTCTGCACCGTGTAGTGCTGTTCACCAACGATCTCTTCCGTGCTTGTCACGTTAGCCGTGACGTCGGAGAAATCGGCTTTCTGCACTACCTGTTCGGTACTGCTGACGGTCCCGGTGACATCGGAAAAGTCGGCTTTCTTTTCAGTACTGCTCATCCAGGTTGCTCCTCCGTGACTGACGGGGAGCAACGATTGCATGAGGCCTGTTAAGGTTTCATCGTGCCGACGTAAAAACCTGCGTACGCAGCTGAATGTTTATTGACGCAGGTCGCGGATCGGGGGGCTGGCGGGCAGGCCCGGGCTGGAGCGGCGCGGGTTGATGTCCAGGCCGCCGCGGCGGGTATAGCGTGCCTCGACTTCCAGGGTGACGGGCTGGCAGCGTTGGCTCAGCTCCAGGAAGATCCGCTCCACGCATTGTTCGTGGAACTCGGCATGGTCGCGGTAGCTGACCAGGTAGCGCAGCAGGCCCTCGCGGTCGATGCGCGGGCCCTGGTACCGGATGCTGACGCTGGCCCAGTCCGGCTGGCCGGTCACCGGGCAGTTGGACTTGAGCAGGGCCGAGACCAGGGTCTCATTGGCCACCGTACCGGCATCGGCGAGCAGCAGGTTTGCATCGGGCGGGCCATAGCTGTCGATGGCGACATCCAGGTGGTCAATGCTCTCACCTGCCGCCTGTTCTACCGGCGGCAGGCCGAACTCCACCCGCACATCTGCACCGGCGCAGGCCGACAGATCGGTGGCAATGCGCTCGCGCACGGCTTCGGCACGGTTGAAACGTGCCCCGTTGAGCGAGTTCAGGTACAGCTTGAGCGACTTGGACTCGATCAGGTTCGGCGAGGTGCCGGGCACGTACAGGGTTGCGGTTTCCACGCAGGGCTTGCCGCGCGCGTCCAGCCAGCCCAGCTCATAGATATGCCAGCGATCCTCGCCGACGAACGGCAGTTCGCTGCCCAGGCCGATCTCGGCACGGGCGCCAGCGCGCGGGATCGGGAACAGCAGACTGGCGTCGTACTGGCGGGGGTAGTCGACCTCACGGCCGAGGCTGGAATCTTGGGGAGTGTTCATCGGCCCCATTGTAGTTGCGCCAGCTTGAGCGCCGGATATACCGAGGCGCTCATTCGCACGAAAACCGGTACCTGGCGCAGCTTCAGTTCAGCAGCCGCGCCCACCACGATTTGCCTGGCTTGGCCTGCGGGATCTCCTCGCTCACCAGCCGCATCACCTCCCGCTCCGGGTCCAGCGCCGAGGGGCCGTAGACCACGCGGATTCGCTCCTCCTCGGTCGCCCCGAGGGTGTCGCCATTGCTGATGACCATGCCGTTCTCGATCAGGTAATCGACGATGCCGGTGAGGCGGCTGAACACGCCTTCGGCAGTTTCCCCGGTCTCGGGAATCTCGATGTCCATCAGGCCCAGCATGTCCATGCCGCGGGTATGGCCGGTCATCACCCCGTCCGGGCGCTGGCCGACATTGATCGCCACCCAGGCGATCGGCAGCGGCTCGGGCAAGGTGGCCTGGGTCAGCTCGCGGAACAGGCTTGGCAGCACCACGTGATTGGCGCTGCCGAAGTACACCGCCTCGATGCTGTTGGACACGGCCACCGCCGACGCCAGCACACGACTGAGCAGTGCCGCCTGTGCGACCAGATTGGTCTCCTGCCCGTCGTCGCCGAAGCGCATCACGGTGACGATGGTGTGTGCGGCGTAGTCCACCGGTGCCGGCGTGGCGTCTGGCCACAGCCGGCTGTGTGCGCAGATCTGCGCGATGTCATCGCCGATCTGCACCGGGATCGGCATCAACGCGATCAGGTAGTCGGCGTATTCCAGACACAGCATCGGCGAATCGTCGCCATCGGTATCCTTGTCGACAGTGCCATCCGTCGTTGCCTCGCCCAGCCGCAGCAGCGATTGGTCCAGGTCGGGCCAATCGCTGCGCATCTGCGCAAGCAGGGCTTCGGCGGTGAGCTGAGGGTCGAGCTGCGACTGCAGCAGCATGGCCAGGCTGGCTGTCATGGAGCGCCTTCTTCCTTGTAGGTAAGCCCCCGACACTACCCGGACTCAACCTGCCTTGTCACCGTGCAGGTAATCCAGCGACACCTGCAACAGCGCGCGCAGGCCCACATCCAGTGCCTTTTCGTCGAGCAGGAACTTGGGCGAATGATTGCTCGGCGCGGTAGCCGGATCGATGCCGGCACCAGTGGAACCGACGAAGAAGAACATCGACGGCACCTGCTGTGCGTACAGCGAGAAGTCCTCCGAGCCCATCTGCAGCGGCGGCTCGTAGACGTTGGCCTTGCCCACCACCGCCTGCAGGCTGGGCAGCATGCGCGCGGTCAGTGCCGGATCGTTGACCGTGGCCGGGTTGCCGTCCTTCTCATAGATGTCGGTGACAGCCGTCGCACCGTGGGCGGCGGCGGTGTGCTCGGCGACGTTGCGCAAGTCGGCGAAGATCTGCTTGCGCATGTCCGGGTCGAAGGTGCGGATGGTACCCACCATCTCCACCGAGTCGGGAATGATGTTGTAGCGGATGCCGCCCTTGATCGCGCCGAAGGTGAGCACTGCCGGCTGCTTGGACAGGTTGGCGCGGCGGCTGACGATGGTCTGCGCGGTACCGATAAGGTCGGAGGCCGCAACAATCGGGTCAACGCCGTTCCACGGCGCCGAGCCGTGGGTCTGGCGACCATTGACGGTGATACCGAACCGGTCGGAGGCCGCCATCAGCGGGCCGCCGCGCACGGCGATCTGGCCGGCCTGCACGCTGGAGAACACATGCAGGCCGAACACCGCCTCCGGCTTGAAGTCCTTGAACAGGCCTTCCTTCAACATCAGGTCGGCGCCGCCCTGCTCCGGCGGCGGCGCGCCTTCCTCGGCCGGCTGGAAGATCAGCATCACTTCGCCGGGCAGCGTGTCGCGCATGGCGACCAGCGCGTCGGCCACGCCCAGCAGGGTTGCGGTGTGCGCGTCATGGCCACAGGCATGCATCACCCCGACCTGCTCGCCGCGGTACTCGGCGGTGGCCTTGGAGGCGAACGGCAGGCCGGTCTGTTCGGTGACCGGCAGCGCGTCCATGTCGGCGCGCAGGGCGATCTTCGGGCCGGGCAGCCCGCCCTTGATGATGGCGACCACGCCGTGCACGGCCACGCCGGTCTTCGGGTTCAGGCCCATTGCACGCAGGCGCTCGGCGACCTTGGCCGCGGTGCGTTCTTCGCGGTTGGAGAGCTCCGGATGGGCGTGGAAGTCACGACGCCAATCCACCACCTGCTGCTGCAGGCGAGTGGCGGCAGCTGCCACCTCGGGCCGCTGGGCGGCATCCTGGGCCTGCGCCAGCGGGGCAAGGGCGCATAGCAAGGCAGACAGCAACACGGTCTTGCGGGCCATCAGCAACTCTCCTTCAAATCGGTGACAGGGTGAATGTAGGCCAATCATGGGCCAAGCGCCCGCCGGCTGGGAACCGACACGATGTAAGTAATCCGGCGTAGTGCCGAGCCATGCTCGGCAAGGGCCTGCCCCGCAACCACCGGCTTATGGGAGCGGCGTCAGCCGCGAAACTGATGGCCTCCCGGATCGCAGGCCAATTGGTGGTTCCCAATGTGCCGGCTTCGCGGCTTACGCCGCGCCCACAGCATTCCTGCTGGTTGATGCGACGCTGGGAAGGCCCCTGCCGAGCATGGCTCGGCACTACAACATCAGGTCAACCGATGCCGCGATGGAACGTTCATCACCTGCACGGGTCTGTATGCGTGGCCCATCGGTCATGCCTCCATGACAACAGGCGCGGCGGTATCCTCTGCGCCTTGTTTGCCCTCCCCTATCGGTTCCTCAGGAGTTTTCGCATGTCGCGTTTCTGGAAGATCGTACTGCTGGTCATTGCAGTGCTGCTGGTGGCCGGTATCGGCTATCGGGTGATGGGGGGCGGCAAGCAGAAGGCCGGTGCGGCGCAGGCAGGCATGAGCCAGGGCGGCCAGGGTGAGCAGGACAAGGACCCGGTGCCGGTGACCGCGGTCAGCGCCGAGAAGAAGGACGTGCCGGTCTACCTGACCGCGCAAGGTACGGTGACCGCGTTCAATACCGTCACCGTCAGCCCGCAGGTCGGTGGCCAGCTGCTCAGCGTCAACTTCCGCGAAGGCCAGGCGGTCAAGAAGGGCGAGCTGCTGGCGCAGATCGACCCGCGCACCTTCCAGGCACAGTACGACCAGGCCGTCGCCAGCAAGCGCCAGAACGAAGCCCTGCTGGCTACCGCACAGTCCAACTATGCACGCTCCAACTCGCCGGAATACCGCCAGTTCGTCGCCCAGACCGACCTGACAACGCTGCGCAACCAGGTGACCCAATACCAGGCCGCCGTCGCCGCCTCGCAGGCCTCGGCCGCACAGGCCAAGGTGCAGCTGGACTACACCCGCATCACCTCGCCGATCAACGGTATCGCCGGTATCCGTGCGGTTGACCCGGGCAATGTGGTCAGCGCCGGCAGCCAGATCGTCACCGTCACCCAGCTGCAGCCGGCCTATGTGCTGTTCAACCTGCCCGAGCAGCAGCTCGACGCGGTACGCAGTGCACAGGCTGCAGGCCCTTTGCAGACCGCCACCCTGGACCGCGAAGGCGGCAGCGTGGTCAATGCCGACGGCGTGCTGCAGGTGGTGGACAACCAGATCAGCAGCAGCAGCGGCACCTTCCGTCTGCGTGCGCAATTCCCCAATGCCAACGACGCATTGTGGCCGGGCCAGTTCGTCAACGTGCAGATGAAGCTCAACGTGCTGCCCGGCGCGATCGTGGTGCCGGCCGAAGCGGTGCAGCGCAGCAGCACCAGCGATTTCGTCTACCTGGTCAAGTCCGACAACACCGTCACCCTGCGTGAGGTGGTGCAGGGCGGTCAGGTCGATGACAGCCACGTGGTGATCAGCACGGGCCTGCAGGCCGGCGACAAGGTCGTCACCGAAGGCCAGTTCCGCTTGAAGGAAGGCAGCAAGGTCAATGCACTGGCACCGGGCCAGGCACCGCCAACGCCGACCGAAGAACAGCTCAAGGCGGCCAGCCAGAAGGGCAACCGTGGTGGACGGGGTGGCCCGCCGCGCTGAGGCGCTGGCCGGCACCCGCCTCCCCTCCCCCGCACCAGGAACCGACCGTGGGCTTTTCGACTATCTTCATCCGGCGCCCGATCGCCACCTCCCTGTTGATGATCGGGCTGATGCTGCTGGGCATCCTCGGTTACCAGCGCCTGCCGGTTGCGGCCCTGCCCGAGATCGAAGCCCCCAGTCTGGTGGTGACCACCCAGTATCCGGGTGCCAGCGCGCAGACCATGGCCTCGCTGGTGACCACGCCGCTGGAGCGGCAGCTGGGGCAGATTTCCGGGCTGGACATGATGACCTCCGATTCGTCGGCAGGCCTGTCCAGCATCGTGCTGCAGTTCTCGATGGAACGCGATCTGGATACCGCCGCGCAGGACGTGCAGGCGGCCATCCGCCAGGCCACCCTGCCCAGCTCGCTGCCCTACCAGCCGGTCTACAACCGGGTGAATCCGGCCGATGCGCCGATCCTGACCCTGAAACTGGCCTCGGACACGCGACCGCTGCGTGAGGTCAACGATCTGGCCGACTCCATCCTCGCCCAGCGCCTGTCACAGACCGACGGTGTCGGCCTGGTCTCCATCGCCGGCAACGTGCGGCCGGCGGTGCGCATCCAGGTCAACCCGGCGCAGCTGTCCAACATGGGCATGACCCTGGAAGACCTGCGCAGTGCGTTGACCCAGGCCAACGTCAACGCGCCCAAGGGCTCGCTCAACGGCAAGACGCAGAGCTATACACTGTCCACCAACGACCAGCTCAGCGACGCGGCCGACTACAACGACATCATCATCCGTTACCAGAACGGTGCACCGGTGCGCCTGCGCGACGTCGCCAAGGTGGTCGATGGCGTCGAGAACGACCAGCTCGCCGCCTGGGCCGATGGCAAGCCGGCAGTGCTGCTGGAAGTGCGCCGCCAGCCCGGTGCCAATATCGTCAAGACGGTGGAGAACATCCGCCAGATCCTGCCCAACCTGCAGGGCATGCTGCCGGCCGACGTGAAGCTCGATGTGTTCTCCGACCGCACGGTGACCATCCGCGCCTCGGTGCATGACGTGCAGTTCACCCTGGTCCTCACCATCTGCCTGGTGGTGGCGGTGATCTTCGTGTTCCTGCGCCGGCTGTGGGCGACGGTGATCCCGTCGGTGGCGGTGCCGCTGTCCCTGCTTGGCACGTTCGGGGTGATGGCCTTCGCCGGCATGTCGCTGGACAACCTGTCGCTGATGGCGCTGACCGTGGCCACCGGCTTCGTGGTCGACGATGCGATCGTGATGATCGAGAACATCGTGCGCTACATCGAGAAGGGCAAGGACGGCCAGGAAGCGGCGGAAATTGGTTCGCGCGAGATCGGCTTCACCGTGCTGTCGTTGACGGTCTCGCTGATCGCGGTATTCCTGCCGCTGATCCTGATGCCGGGCGTCACCGGCCGTTTGTTCCATGAGTTCGCCTGGGTGTTGTCGATTGCAGTCGCCATCTCGATGGTGATCTCGCTGACGCTGACGCCGATGATGTGCGCCTACCTGCTCAAGCCCGACGCGCTGCCGGAAGGCGACGACGCACACGAGCGGACCGCGGCGGAAGGCAAGGTCACCGCCTGGTCGCGCCTGGTCGGCGTCTACGAGCGCACGCTGGACTGGGTGCTGCGCCACCAGCCGCTGACCCTGGGCATCGCCCTGGCATCGGTCGCGTTGACCGTAGTGCTGTACATGGTGATCCCCAAGGGCCTGCTGCCCGACCAGGACACCGGCATGGTCACCGGCGTGGTCATCGCCGACCAGAACGTCGCCTTCGAGCAGATGCAGCAGCGCACGCAGGCCGTCGCCGCCGCACTGCAGAGTGATGAGGCTGTCACCGGCGTCGCCGCCTACATCGGCGCTGGCAGCATGAATCCCACCCTCAACCAGGGCCAGCTGAGCATCGTGCTCAAGGACCGCGGCGATCGCGATGGGCTGGATGTGATCCTGCCGCGTCTGCAGGCCGCGGCCGCGCATATCCCCGGCATCGCCCTGTACCTGAAGCCGGTGCAGGACGTGACCCTGGATACGCGCGTGGCCGCCACCGCCTACCAGTTCTCGCTGTCGGACATGGACAGCGCCGAGCTGGCAAAACAGACCGAGCTCGTCACCGACGCATTGCGCCGGCTGCCGGAACTGGCCGACGTCGACGACAACCTGGCCAACCATGGCCGCGCGCTGCATGTGGAAGTGGACCGCGACAAGGCCAGCCGTTACGGCGTGCCGATGCAGACCATCGACGACACGCTGTATGACGCCTACGGCCAACGCCAGATCTCGACCATCTTTACCCAGCTCAACCAGTACCGCGTGGTGCTGGAAGTGGCGCCGGAGTTCCGCACCAGCGATGCGCTGATGAACCAGCTGGCGATCGGCAGCAATGGCAGTGGCACGCTCAGCGGCAGCAATGCCACCACCCTAGGCCAGGTGACCTCGAGCAACTCGTCCACCGCCACCGGTATCGGCAGTGCCAATACCGGCATCGCGCTGGGCGCAGGCGGCAGCATCCCGCTGTCGGCGATTGCCAGCGCCAAGCCCGGCACCGCACCGCTGATCGTCAGCCACCAGCAGCAGCTGCCGTCGGCGACCATCTCGTTCAACCTGGCGCCGGGTTACTCCTTGTCCGAAGGCGTGGATGCGATCAACAAGGCGGTGGCCGAACTGGAGCTTCCGCAACAGATGCAGGCACAGTTCGTCGGCACCGCGGCCGAGTTCTCCAGCAGCCAGACCGACGTGATCCTGTTGCTGCTGGCCGCCATCGCGGTGATCTACATCGTGCTCGGCGTGCTGTACGAAAGCTGGATCCATCCGCTGACCATCATCTCGACCCTGCCGCCGGCCGGCGTCGGCGCACTGCTGGCCTTGTACCTGTGCGGGATGAGCCTGTCGGTGGACGGCATCGTCGGCATCGTGCTGTTGATCGGCATCGTCAAGAAGAACGCGATCATGATGATCGACTTCGCACTGGACGCGCAGCGCTCCGGCGCCAATGCCTATGACGCGATCCGTCGCGCCTGCCTGCTGCGTTTCCGCCCGATCATGATGACCACCGCCGCGGCCATGCTCGGCGCCCTGCCGCTTGCACTGGGCACCGGTATCGGTTCGGAGCTGCGGCGTCCGCTGGGTGTGGCCATCGTCGGCGGCCTGCTGCTGTCGCAGCTGGTCACGCTGTACACCACGCCGGTGATCTATCTGTACTTCGAGCGCCTGTCCGAGTGGGCGGCCAAGCGCCGCGAGCAACGCGCCGCCGCACGCCTGCAGACGGCACGGTAAGCGCGGATGAACATCTCCGCGCCTTTCATCTCGCGCCCGATCGGCATCACCCTGCTGGCGATCGGCCTGTTCTTCGCCGGCTTGCTCTGCTACCTGCGGCTGGGCGTTGCCGCCCTGCCCAACCTCGCCATCCCGGTGATCTTCGTGCAGGCCTCCAATACCGGTGCCGACGCCAACACCATGGCGGCCACGGTCACCGCGCCATTGGAACGGCACCTGGGGCAGGTGCCTGGCATCGACACCATGCGCTCCAGCAGCAGTGATGGCCGCAGCATGGTGTTCCTGATGTTCAACACCAGCCGCGACATCAATTCTGCCGCACAGGACGTGCAGGCTGCGATCAACGCAGCCATGGCTGACCTGCCGGCCGGCATCAATACACCGACGTACCAGAAAGCCAATCCCAACGACGATCCAGTGATCGCGCTGGCGTTGACCTCGGACACGCAGTCGGTAGCCGAGCTGTACAACACCGCCGACTCACTGCTGGCGCAGCGCCTGCGCCAGCTCCCGGGTGTCTCGCAGGTGGATATCGCCGGTGCTTCCACGCCGGCGGTGCGCGTGGACCTCAACCTGCGTGCAATGACTGCGCTGGGCCTGAGCCCGGATGACCTGCGCAACGCGATGCGCGCAGCCAACGTCGCCTCGCCGCTGGGCTTCCTCAGCGATGGCAGCAGCCAGACCGCGATCATCCTCAACGACCAGATCCGCAAGGCTTCGGATTTCGCCAACGTCGCCATCTCCACCCACGACGGCGCGGTGGTGCGCTTGAAGGACGTGGCCACGGTCTACGACGGCCAGCAGGACGCGTATCAAGCGGCCTGGTTCAACGGCAAGCGCGGCGTACTGATGTATGTCTACCTGCGCAGCGGCGACAACCTGGTCGCTACCGTCGATCGGGTAAAGGCCGCCATTCCCTCGCTAACCGGCTATCTGGATGCAGGCACCACGCTGACCCCGTACTTCGACCGCACGCCGACCATCCGCGCCTCGCTGGCCGAAGTGCAGATCACCCTGATGATCAGCCTGCTGATGGTGATCCTAACCATGGCGTTGTTCCTGCGCAGGCTGGCGCCGACGCTGATTGCCGCAGTGACCGTCCCACTGTCACTGGCCGGTGCGGCGCTGGTGATGTACGCGCTGGACTTCACCCTCAACAACCTCACCCTGCTGGCGCTGGTGATTGCCATCGGCTTCGTCGTCGACGACGCCATCGTGGTGATCGAGAACGTCATGCGCCATCTCGACGAGGGCATGCCGCGACGGGAAGCAGCGATGGCCGGTGCGCGCGAGATCGGCTTCACCATCGTCTCGATCACCGCCTCGCTGATCGCGGTGTTCCTGCCGATCATCTTCGCCCAGGGCATGATCGGTGCGTTCTTCCGCGAGTTCACCCTCACCCTTGTTGCGGCCATCCTGGTCTCGGCCGTGGTCTCGCTGACCCTGACCCCGGCACTGTGCGCACGCTTCCTGCATCCACATGCCGAAGGCGCACGCGATACCCGCACCAACCGCCTGCTGGACCGCGTGCATGAAGGCATGCTCAAGGTCTATACGGTCGCGCTGGATTTCTCCCTGCGCCACGCCTTGCTGCTGTCACTGACGCCGCTGTTGTTGATCGTGGCCACGTTCTACCTGGCCGGCTCGGTCAGCAAGGGCCAGTTCCCCGAACAGGACACCGGCCTTATCTGGGGCCGCGCCAGCTCCAGCGCCACCGTCTCATTCCAGGAAATGGCCGAACGCCAGCGCCGGCTCAGCGATACCTTCCTGGCCGACCCGGCGGTGAAGATGGTGGGCTCGCGACTGGGCTCCAGCCGCCAGGGCAGCAGCGCACAGTTCAACGTCGAGCTGCATACCGAGAAGGAAGGCCGCAAGGAGCCCACCAATGTGGTGGTCAGCCGGCTCAGCGCCAAGGCCGCGCAGTTCCCGGATCTGGATGTGCGCTTGCGCGCGATCCAGGACCTTCCCTCCGACGGCGGCGGTGGCGGTTCACAGGGCGCGCAGAACCGCGTGACGCTGCAGGGCAACGACGCCGAACAGCTGGCCGAATGGCTGCCCAAGCTGGTGACCGCGTTGAAGCAACATCCGCAACTGCGTGATGTCGGTTCGGACGTGGACAAGGGCGGCTTGATGCAGAAGATCGTCATCGACCGCGAAAAGGCCTCGCGTCTTGGCGTGACCATCGGCGCCATCGACGGTGCGCTATACGGCGCTTTCGGCCAACGCCAGATCTCCACCATCTATGCCGACCTCAACCAGTATGGGGTTGTGGTCAATGCACTGCCCAGCCAGACCGGCAGCCCGGCCGCGATTGAAGACCTGTATGTGCCGTCCAAGAGCGGGCAGATGATTCCGCTGACCGCCCTCGCCCATCAGGAAGCCGGCCTGGCACCGTCGCAGGTCACCCACCAGAACCAGTACACGGTGATGGACCTGAGCTACAACCTTGCCCCCGGTGTAAGCAGCGGCGAAGGCGATGCCATCGTCAAATCGGTGATCGAAGGCCTGCGCATGCCCGGCGATATCCGCCAGGCCGCACCCGGTGGTTTCCGCCAGGCCATGGACCCGGTGGCGATGCTGATGCTGATCATCGCCGCCATCGCCACGGTCTACATCGTGCTCGGCATGCTCTACGAGAACCTGGTGCATCCGGTGACGATCCTGTCCACCTTGCCGGCAGCGGGCATGGGTGCCTTGCTGGCCTTGTGGGTCACCAATACCGATCTGTCGATCATCTCGATGATCGCGCTGGTGTTGCTGATCGGCATCGTCAAGAAGAACGCGATCATGATGATCGATTTCGCCCTGGTCGCGCAGCGCGTGCACGGCAAGTCCCCGGCCGAAGCGGTGCGCGAAGCCAGCATCGTGCGCTTCCGTCCGATCATGATGACCACGATGGTCGCCATCCTCGCCGCGCTGCCGCTGGCGATTGGCCTGGGTGAAGGCTCCGAGCTGCGCCGTCCGTTGGGCATCGCGATGATCGGCGGCCTGCTGATCTCGCAAAGCCTGACCCTGCTGAGCACACCGGCGCTGTATGTGATCTTCTCCTGCCTGCAGCAGCATTGGCGCAACTGGCGTGCACGCAGCAGGGAGCGCAAGCGCCTGCGCAAGCTCGCACGCGCGTGATACCCCCTCCCTTGCGCGCAGCGCAGGGAAGGGTTGGGGAGGGGTGCTTTGGCTGCTGCTTTGGCTGCTGCTTTGGCTGCTGCTTTGGCTGCTGCTCCGGCTCCGGCTCGGGCTGTCGCCTTAGCCCTTCTCCCGCCTGCGGGGTGAGAGGGGCAGCTTGCGAACCACTGGTTCGCTGCCCATCGAACGCCCTTGCGCCAGCGCAAGGGCCGGGGCGCGGAGCGAGGGTTGGGATGAGGGGAGCTTTGGCTTTGGCTTTGGCTTTGGCTTTGGCTTTGGCTTTGACTTTGGCTTTGGCTTTGGCTTCAGATTTTGAGTTACATGCACGCCGCGATCCAAGCGTGAAAAGGCAGCAGCCAAAGCAACAGCAACAGCAACAACGCAAAAGCTCACCCCTCCCCAACCCTCCCCTGCGCTACGCGCAAGGGAGGGAGCTGAAAGCCGCTGCACTGTGTGCAAGGGAGGGAGCTGAAAGCCGCCGCACTGTGCGCAACGGAGGAGCAACGCTGGCCCTCGGCAGCCAGTTCTGCCACCGTATAGCGGCACCACGCTCCCGTCAGACACGACTGGTACCGCAATGCCCCTATTCAAGTTCACCCGCCACGGCGGGCTAGCGCGCGGCAGCCAGCCGCACTCTCCCCTGCCCTGGATCGCCTTGATCGCATTGATCCTCGGTGCAGTCGCACTCGGCTTTGCCTGGCTCGCTGGCTGGATTGGCCGTGATCGCCTGACCGCACAGAACTTCACCGACGCCATCGAAGCCACCGGCGCAAACCATCCCGGCTTTCGTCGCGCCCACAGCAAGGGCGTATGCGTAAACGGCTGGTTCGAACCAAACGCACAGGCGCCACAACTGTCCCACGCCCGCGTCTTCGAACAGGCACGTGTGCCGGTACTAGGGCGCCTGTCGATAGGCGGCGGCAACCCGCATGGTGCCGACAACAATGCGCGCGTGCGCAGTATCGCCCTGCAGCTGAGCAGCGATGACGGCCAGCAATGGCGCATGGCCATGAACAGCTTCCCGTTCCTCGCCGTCGCGACACCGGAGGCCTTCTACGAGCAGACCCGCGCACAGATTCCCGATCCCGCCACAGGCAAGCCGGACCCGGCCAGGCTGGCGGCGATCCAGGAGAAATACCCCAGCGCCCGCGCGTTCACCCAATGGGCCAAGACCGCACCGTGGACCGACAGCTGGGCCAGCACCGAGTTCAACAGCGTCAACAGTTTCTGGTTCACCAATGCGCAGGGGCAGCGCCGAGCTGTACGTTGGCGCTGGCAACCACAGGCCACGCCGCGTGAGCTGGATGCCGCAACCCGCGAACAGGCCGGCGTGGATTTCCTCAGCCAGGATCTTCAGCAGCGGCTCGCACAGGGCCCGGTCCGCTGGAATCTGGTGGTGACTTTGGCCAGTACGAGGGACGCGATCAATGATCCATCGGTGCCATGGCCAGCTGAGCGCGAGCAGATCGTCGCCGGCGTGCTCAACATCGAGCGGATGCAGTCGCAGGAACAAGGCAGCTGCAATGACCTCAACTTCGACCCGCTGATCCTGCCCGAGGGCGTCGAAGGCAGCGATGACCCCATCCTCGCCGCCCGCTCAGCGGTGTACTCGCAATCCTTCAATCGCCGCGAGCGCGAGCGCGCCACTGGCGAAGCCGCACGTGACAACGCGCAGGTGCAGCCATGAACAGCAACGGCCACTTCAACCTGCTGGCGCGCGTACTGCACTGGAGCATGGCGCTGCTGATCCTGGCGATGCTGTTCGTCGGCGTGACCATGGTTGCGTCGGTGCATCTGCGGCCGGGGTTGATCAACCTGCACCGACCACTCGGCATCCTGATCCTGCTACTGGCCGTGCTGCGCCTGTACAACCGCCTGCGCCACCGGCCACCGCCGCTGCCTGCTGACCTGCCGGCATGGCAGGCATGGGCCGCCACCGCATCGCATTGGTTGTTGTATGCATTGATGTTGGCGATGCCGCTGATCGGCTGGGCCATGTTGTCGGCGGGCGGCTATCCCATCGTGCTGTGGGGCGGCGTGCAGCTGCCGGCCATCGTGCCGCATACGCCATCGCTGTATGCCTTGCTTCGCAATGCCCACAGCCTGCTCGCCTACCTGCTGTTCGCCACGGTGCTGGTGCATGTGGGCGCGGCCCTGTTCCATGCCTGGGTGCGCCGCGATGGCGTGTTCCAGGCGATGGCACGCGGCCCACGCCGCTAAAGCACTCACCGCGCTGGCGGCTTGCCCTCGCCCTTGCCGGTAGCGGCCCAGTAGATGCCGCCGTACAGGTGCTCCAGGTAGCGCGGATCGTTATAGGCCTCGGCCTGATGACCCAGCGCGGTGGCAAACACGCGACCACCTTCGAACCGGTGATACCACGCCACCGGATGATCCCTGCCCATGCCCTTGGCAACCTGGCCCGGCCAGATCAGGGTCGGATCGTAGCTACGCTCATCAACCGCCAGCAGCGTGACCAGGTCATCGCTGTACGGGGGATCGTACTCGTACCACTCATCGCTCCACATCCAGCGCTGCGGCAGGCCTGCGGTCGCCGGAAAATCACGGTTGACCACATCGACCATGGCGGTCTGCAGATAGGGATGAGTACGGAATGAGCGGCCGATCATGCGGTCGTACCATTCCCACTCACCGCGCCGTATCGCGAACGCCTTGTGCACGGCGACCACACCGCCACCATTGCGCACGTACTGCTGGAACTTTTCACGCTGCGCCGGCGACAGCTCGGTGGCCGGCGTGTTGAGCAGCACGATGGCGTTGTACTGCGCCAGATCCTGATCGAAGGCGCTGGTGTTCCACGCCCAGGTCAACGCGAAGTAGTGCTGCCGCGCGAGCGCCTCGAACTGCGGCTTGGCCACCGGGATGTAGTCATGGTGGTACTGGTTGGGGATTGCAGCGACCAGTACCTTGAACTGCTGCGCCCATGCAGGGCCGCTGATACACAGCAATACCGCCAACATCCAGCATCTACCTCGCATGCCCAGCTCCTGCCCGTGATTGCAGCGAGCATAGTGTGCCGTCGACGCGGCAACGGCGGCGTTGCTGAAATTTCATAGCTCGCGCGGATAAAGGCATACCGCCAACCGCTTGTGGGAGCGGCATAAGCCGCGAAGCTCGCAATGTGTCCATTGCAGCGAGGTTGGGTCTGCTTCGGAGGCCCCTGCCGAGCATGGCTCGGCACTACCGTTGGGCTACAGCCAGCCCTTCTGACGCGCAATGCGGTGGGCTTCGATACGGTTGGCCACGCCGAGCTTTCCAATGCACTCGGACAGATAGTTCCGCACGGTGCCATGCGACAAACCCAGCTGCTCGGCGATCTCATTGGCCGAGCGGCCTTCTCCGGCGAGTCGGAGAACCTGCCGCTCGCGATCATTCAACGGGTCGGCCTCGGACCATGCCTCCACCGCCAACTGCGGGTCGATCGCGCGCCCACCGCGCTGCACCTGACGCAGGGCATCAGCCAGCTTCTCGGCCGGCGCATCCTTGAGCAGATAGCCCTGCACGCCCGCATCCAGGGCGCGGCGCAGGAAGCCGCTGCGGGCAAACGTGGTGACGATCACCACCTTGATCGGCAGTTGATGACGTTGCACCCGTTGTGCCAACTCCAGCCCGGTCAGCAGTGGCATTTCAATATCGGTGACCAATACATCCGGCTTCAGGCGCTGCAGTTCGCGCCAGGCGATTTCGCCGTCGGCTGCCGTGCCTATCACTTCGATATCCGATTCCAGGTTGAGCAGTGCCGACAGCGCTCCGCGCACCATCGCCTGGTCCTCGGCCAACAGGATGCGGATCATGCGCGTGCCTCCTGTGCCGGCAGACTTCCTGCGTCGGCCTGCGGCACGCCGGCGACCAACGTCGACGGCCTGTCCTGCGCCTGCACCGGGACACGGATCTTCAAGCGCGTACCCTGGCCCTTCGGCGACTCGATCTGCAGTTCACCGCCCAATGCCAACACCCGCTCGCGCATTCCGGCCAGACCATTGCCGTTGGCTGAAACACCACCGCGACCGTCGTCCACTACTTCCATCTGCACCGCCTCCGGCGAAACGTCGATGCTGATCAGTGCCTCATTGGCCTGGGCATGGCGAGCGATATTGGTCGCGGCCTCGCGCAACACCATCGACAAGCCAGCCTCGATCCACCCAGGCATCGCGGGCGGCGGCGAATAGCGCAGGTGCACGCGCGAAGACTCCAGCAATAGATGGGCCGAAGCCAACTCAGCAGCAAGGTCGGCAGCACGAAAACCAGTAACCGCGCTGCGCACCTGGGCCAGCGCATCGCGCGCGATCTGCTCGGCCTCGGCCAGCTCGCGCTGTGAGCGCTGCGGGTCGCGTTCGAACAGCTTGCGTGACAGCTCCATCTTCAAGGTGATCAGCGACAAGGTGTGCCCGAGCAGATCGTGCAGATCGCGACCAATACGCTCGCGCTCGGCGGTCGCGGCCAGGCGTCGAACTTCCTCGTGGGAAAGGCGCAGCGCGGCGTCCTTCTCGCTGCTGGTGCGCTCGACGTTGACGATCAATCCAATGATGACCGTCAGCGCCGGAATCCAAGCCACCACCTGCCACGGATAGCCTATCCACCATGCCAACGAGACGAAGGCGATGTTCAACAGTACGAGTTCCAGCAGGTAGTGCCGCACGCTGATGCAACGGTTGGTCCGCAACATCACGCAACCGAACACGAAGTAGTTCATGCCGGAAGGGTAGATCGGCAGCAGCGCCATCGACAGCACGATCATCGCCAGCGCGAAGATCGGCGCGTGCCGCCGCGCGCTTGTCAGCGTCAACATGTAGAACACGATGAACAGCGGGAACGACCACAGGGTGATCAACGCCCAGCGCAGGGTGTAGCCCGCGCCGAACATCGGCGTGATGAACACCCAGACCGTCCACAGCAGATGCACGGCATCCACCCACGGCCATTTGCCGAGCTTGATGTTGTCGGCCACCACCGAGTCCGGTGCCGGCTTCAACCACTCAGGGCGCTGCAATCCCATCGACCTTCATCCTGTGCAATGCGGCAATGATGCCATCAGCCGTGGCGGCGCAGACGCCAACCGGCCACCGCCGTGATGGCTACCGTGAATACGAGCAGCCACAGCACGTGCGGCCACGCGCTGCCCACCTCGAAGTCCAATGCGCCCTGCGCCAACATGTTCAGATGATGACTCGGCCAGATCACCGCCAGGTCCCGCAACAGCGGCGGCAGCACCTTCAAGGGAAACCACAGGCCCGACAACACCGCCATCGGCAGGTAAACCAGGTTGATCACGGCGGCCGCACCATTGCCCTTGGCCAGCGTGCCCAGCAACAGGCCCAGTGCGCAGAACGGCAAGGTGCCCAGGGTTGCCACCGCGGTCAGCCGCAGCATCTGTGAGGCATTGAGCTGCACCCCGGCCACGGTGGTTGCCAACAGCTGCAGGATCACCACGATGGCCAGCGCGGTCAGCATCGCCATCACCATCTTGCCGAGCAGATAGGCCAGCGGAGGCATCGGCATCGCGCGCTTGAGGGTAAGCAGGCCGTTGTCACGTTCCAGCGCCAGCGCGATGCCAAAGCCGAACAGGCCCGGCGCCATCACGCCGAAGGTGACATAGCTGCCGAGCAGGAAGCGGGCGGCCTGGGCCGGCTGCGTGTGACCGAGCAGCACCGCGAACAGCAGATAGAACACCGCCGGGAAAAGTAATGTCGGCAACACGAACCCGGGGTAGCGCAGATAGCGCAGGCATTCGGCACGGCTCTCCTGCAGATAGGCACCCAGCACTTGGCGGGACGACATCACCGGCAGCATGGATTGGTATTGGCTGTTCATCGGGCTGCCTCGCGTTGTGTCTGTGCAGCATCGGCTGCAGTCAGATCGGTGAATGCTTCGCCCAGGCCAGCCGGCTGCACTTCCAGTCCGGATAGCGCAGGGTCTGCCTGCAATAGTTGCCGCACCACGCTTTCGACACGGTCGCTGCGCAGCTGCAGGTAGTCACCGTCCCGGCTGATCTGCACCACCCCCGGCCAGGACGCCAGCACCGCCGCATCCAAGGTGCTGACACAGCGGATGCTGCGATGGATGACCCGTGCGCGCAGTGCATCCACGCTGCCGTCGCTGACGATGCGTCCGCGCAACAGCACGCAGACACGATCGGCCAGGCGCTCTGCTTCCTCCAGATAGTGAGTGGTCAAAACCACGGCGGTGCCTTCGGCGACCAGGGCCCTTACCGTCGCCCACAGCTGCTGGCGTGCCGGCAGGTCGAGGCCAACCGTGGGTTCGTCCAGGAACAGCAGCCGTGGCCGCCCACACACGGCAAGGGCGAACTGAACCCGTCGCTGCTGCCCGCCGGACAGCTTGCCGTAGCGACGCTTCAGCAGGTCCTCGATACCGGCCAGCGCGGCTACATCCGCCAGGTCGCGGGGGGACGGGTAGTAGCTGGCCGACAATTGGATCAGCTCGGCCACGTTCAAGGTCTCCGGCAACGCGGCACTCTGCAGCATCACCCCGATGCCACGCCGCGCGGCCAGCTGTTGCGGATCATGGCCGAACAGCTGCACCTGCCCGGCATCGGCCCGCAGCAGGCCCAGCATCAGGCTGATGGCGGTGGTCTTGCCTGCACCATTTGGCCCAAGCAGCGCCAGCACCTGCCCGGCCCGCAGCTCCAGATCAACGCCATCCAGGGCCCGCACTGCACCGTAATGCTTGTGCACGCCGTGTAGGCCTGCCAGTACTTCACCATGTGCCGTCATTGCCGCCGCCTTCTTCCGGGAGTGCCGCAACATTAGGTCGGCGATGTCTGCCTCCCCAGTGAACCCGATCAGGCAAAGCACATGACAGCCGTCACCTGCGCGCCGGGGCGGGTGCTGCCTATGATGTGCCCGTCCCGGTCCATCACTGTCGGCCGCAGCGAATTACGCTAAGTTGCGGTCACATTCCCGCTCTCACGCCGTCCTGCTACCCATGAATGCATCTGCTGAACTGCTGAAGGAACTCCGCATCGACCGCTCCGCCCCGCCACCGCGTGGCCCGGCACCGTCGCGCCGTTGGTTGTGGATCGTGATCGGACTGGTAGTAGCCCTGCTGCTGGTACTCGGCATTGGCGCCATGTTGGGCGGCAAACCGCCGGTGACGGTGCAGACCGCCCCCGTGGTAGCCATGAACCAGGCCGGTGCCGGCAACAGTTCGGTGCTGGACGCCAGCGGCTACGTGGTTGCCCGGCGCATGGCGACCGTCTCGGCCAAGATCACCGGCAAGGTACGCGAGGTGATGATCGAGGAAGGCATGCGGGTCGAAGAAGGCCAGGTGATGGCCACGCTGGACCCGATCGATGCCAACGCGCAACGCAGCCTCAACGCCGCCCAGCTCGATGCCGCCCGCAGCCAGACCGAAGGCCTGCAGGCGCAGCTGCGCCAGGCCGAAGCTGAGGCGGGCCGCCTGCAGTCGCTGGTTGGCCAACAACTGGTCTCACGCTCGCAGTATGACCAGGCCGTGGCCGCACGCGACAGCCTGCGCGCGCAGCTGGCAACGTCACGCCACAACGCCAAGGTCGCGCAGGATGCGCTGGCCATCGCCGACCTGGGCGTGGACAACAACGTGGTGCGTGCACCGTTCTCCGGCGTGGTCACGGCCAAGGCCGCGCAGCCCGGCGAGATCGTCTCGCCGCTGTCGGCCGGTGGCGGCTTCACCCGTACCGGCATCGGCACCATCGTCGACATGGAATCGCTGGAAGTGGAAGTGGAGGTAGGCGAAGCCTTCATCGGCCGCGTGCAGCCGAAAATGCCGGTGGAAATCGTGCTGAATGCCTATCCGGACTGGAAGATTCCGGGCCACGTGATCGCCATCATTCCCACCGCTGACCGCGGCAAGGCGACGGTCAAGGTACGTGTGGCATTGGAAGCAAAGGACCCACGCATCGTGCCGGAGATGGGCGTACGCGTCAGTTTCCTGGAGAAAGCCGCAGCCGCTGGCACTGAAGCACCGAAGGGCGTGCGCGTACCGGCTGCTGCGATTGTCGAACGTGATGGCAAGCCGGTCGCCTTTGTGGTGCAGGCCGATGACAAGGTGAAACAGCAGGCACTGGAAGTAGGCCAGGTATTGGCCAAGGACAAGCAGGTGCTGTCGGGATTGAGTGCCGGGCAGACAGTGGTGCTCAGTCCTGCAGCGGAATTGAAGGATGGCGACAAGGTGGCGCTGGAAGGCGCGGAGAAGTAAGCGCGGGCTTGTGATCCTTGCTGCGATGGCACGAATCACTTGATGCACTGAAGTGGAGCTTTTGCTGTTGCTTCTACCCCCTCCCTTGCGCGGAGCGCAGGGGAGGGTTGGGGAGGGGTGCTTTGGCTTTGGCTTTGGCTTTGGCTTTGGCTTTGGCTTTGGCTTTGGCTTTGGCTTTGAAAGCCACATGAAGCAGAGCTACTGCAGAAACCTGAAGCAAAGCAGAAGCAGCCCTCACCCCTACCCCTCTCCCGCAGGCGGGAGAGGGGAAAGCAACGGCAACAGCTGAAGCTGAAGCAAAGACAAGAGCCACAGCTAGAGCCAAAACCAAAGCCAAAGCCAAAGCACCCTCCCTAACCCTCCCCTTGCCTTCGGCAAAGGGAGGGAACAGAAGCAAAGCGAAGCAATCCCACGTCAGGCGTCAAACACTCAACATCAAACACCACCGCGTCACTGCTGAGGATCATCCATGAGCACCCTCGTCTCCCTGCGCAACATCACCAAGACCTACCAGCGTGGCCCGGAAAAAGTGCAGGTCCTGCAGGGCATCAACCTGGACATCGACCGTGGCGACTTCGTCGCGCTGATGGGACCCTCCGGTTCCGGCAAGACCACCCTGCTCAACCTGATCGGTGGCCTGGATACCCCAAGCGGTGGCGAGATCAACATCGAAGACCAGCGCATCGACCAGCTCAGCGCGGGCCAGCTCTCCACCTGGCGCAGCCACCACGTTGGCTTCGTGTTCCAGTTCTACAACCTGATGCCCATGCTCAGCGCGCAGAAGAACGTCGAGCTACCGCTGCTGCTGACCAACCTCAGCGCCAGCGACCGCAAGCGGCGTGCGCAGATCGCCTTGACCTTGGTCGGCCTGGCGGATCGCCGCGATCACCGGCCCAACGAGCTCTCCGGCGGCCAGCAGCAGCGCGTGGCCATCGCCCGCGCCATCGTCTCCGATCCCACTTTCCTGATCTGCGACGAGCCCACCGGCGACCTCGACCGCCAGAGCGCGGAGGAAGTGCTGGGCCTGCTGCAGCTGCTCAACCGCGAACACGGCAAGACCATCATCATGGTCACCCATGATCCCAAGGCCGCCGAGTACGCCACCCACACCGTGCATCTGGACAAGGGCGAGCTGGTCGACGCCCCGGTGCACTGAGGAGCACGGCCATGAAGTACTTCTCATTGATCTGGGCGCAGCTATTCCGCAGCCGCACGCGTACGTTGTTCACCCTGCTCTCCATCGTTACCGCCTTCCTGTTGTTCGGCATGCTCGATTCGGTGCGCGTGGCCTTTGCCAGCGGTGGCAGCACCGTGGCCGGTGCCAACCGCCTGGTGGTGGCCTCGCGTCTGTCCATCACCCAATCACTGCCGATCCGGCTGGAGTCGCAGATACGGCAGATCGAGGGCGTCGACGACGTCACCTATGCCATGTGGTTCGGCGGCATCTACCAGGACCAGAAGAATTTCTTCCCGAACTTCTCGGTTGCACCGAACTACTTCGACCTGATGACCGAGTTCGACATCTCCAAGGAACAGGTGGAGGCGTTCCGCAACACGCGCACCGGCGCCATCGTCGGTGAGTCGCTGGCCAAGCAGTTCGGCTGGAAGATCGGCGACACCATTCCGCTGCAGGCCACCATCTTCCCGCGTGGTGGCAGCAACGATTGGCCGCTGCAGCTGGTTGGTACCTTCAAGTCCAAGAACACCGCAACCGCTGCCAACGAAGAGCGCCAGTTGATGATGAACTGGAAGTACTTCGACGAATCCAACGACTACATCAAGAACCAGGTCAGCTGGTACACCGTGCGTCTGGACAACCCGGATCATGCTTCACGTGTGGCGCAGGCCATCGACGCGATTTCGGCCAACTCCGATCACGAGACCAAGAGCCAGACCGAATCGGCCTTCCAGCAGGCTTTCATCAAGCAGTTCGCCGACATCGGCATGATCGTCACTTCGATCATGGGTGCCGTGTTCTTCACCTTGCTGCTGCTCACCGGCAACACCATGGCCCAGGCCGTGCGTGAACGCGTGCCCGAACTTGCCACGCTGAAGACGCTGGGCTTCAAGGACGGCACCATGCTGATGCTGGTGATGGTGGAATCCATCGTACTGGTTGGCCTGGGCGGTGTGATCGGCCTGGGGCTCGCCGCGCTGGCGCTGCCGGTGATGGCGCCGCAGACCATGGGCCTGCTGCCGCCGCACGTGCCGGCACAGACCTGGATCGTGGGACTGGTGCTGATCGTGGTGATCGGCTTGGTGGTGGGCGTGTTGCCGGCACTGCGGGCCAAGCGCCTGAAGATCGTCGACGCACTGGCCGGGCGCTGAGGACAACGACATGAAGAACTTTCTTTCGAATGCGCTGGTGATCGTGCTGTTGGTGGCTGGCCTTGGCGTGTGGATCGCGCTGCCATGGATCGGTGTGGCGGTACTCGCGGTGGCGATCACACTGTGGCTGCTTCTCACGCGCACCGGGCGGCTGGCACTGGCTGCCACCCGGATTGGCCTTGCCAGCCTGCCGCAGCGTTGGGGCGCCTCATCGGTGATCGTGATCGGTATCGCCGGTGTGGTCGGCGTGCTGGTGGCGATGCTGGCGATGGGCCATGGCTTCCAGGCCACACTGGAAAGCACCGGTGATGACAGCACCGCCATCGTCCTGCGCGGCGGCTCGCAGGCCGAGACCAACTCGGTGATCACCCGCGATCAGGTGCCCTTGCTGGAAACCCTGCCAGGCGTGAAGCGTGGTGAAGATGGCCGGCCGCTGGTGTCTGCTGAAGTCTCGCAGGTAGTCAACCTCACCTCGCGCGGCGACGGCACCGATGTCAACGCACAGTTCCGTGGTGTCGGCGAGCAGGCCTGGGCCGTGCACGACAAGGTAAAGCTGGTCGAAGGCCGCAGATTCGGTGCGGGCCTGCGTGAGATCGTCGCCGGCCGTGGGGCGCAGAAGCAGTTCCAGGGCCTGGAGGTTGGCAAGGAGTTGATGCTGGGCAATCAAGCCTGGACGGTGGTCGGTATCTTCGAATCCGGCGATGCGCATGACTCGGAGTTGTGGACCGATGCGCAGACGCTGGCCACTACCTACAACCGCAGTGCCTGGCAATCGATCAGCGTGCGCGCCGAGGGCAAGCAGGGCTTTGAGAGCTTCAAGGCAGCCGTCGCCAGCGATCCGCGGCTCAAGCTCGATGTCGAAAGCACGGCCGAGTATTACCGCAAGCAGGGCGGCGGCTTGAACAAACTGCTCAAGGTACTGGGCACGGTGATCGGCGCGATCATGGCCGTTGGTGCGGTATTCGGCGCACTCAACACCATGTATGCCGCCGTCGCCACCCGTGCGCGGGAAATCGCAACGCTGCGCGCAATCGGCTTCCGTGGCGTGCCGGTGGTTACCGCCGTGATGCTGGAAACCATGCTGCTGGCCCTGCTGGGCGGTCTGCTGGGCGGTGCCGTCGCCTGGCTGGCATTCAACAACTTCACTGTTTCAACCCTGGGCAACAACTTCAGCCAGGTGGTGTTCCAGTTCAAGGTCTCACCACCACTGTTGTGGAGCGGATTGAAGTGGGCGTTGGGAATTGGCCTGGTCGGCGGCCTGTTCCCCGCGCTGCGCGCGGCGCGTTTACCCATCACCACCGCTTTGCGCGAAACCTGACTCAACACGGCGCAGCCCGCACAGCAAACAACCCACCTGCCCTTGTGCAGGTGGGTTGGCGGAAAGTCTACCTTCACGCAGCCATCGGTTTCGGTCATCATGCGCGCCCGCCCAAGTCCCGGCGGCCAGCGGAGCTGTGATGGCAGATGCTGTGTCCCTCCCCCAACGGTGATGCATCTGTGACGGCGCCCCAAAAGGGCGCTTTTTTTGTAGTTGGTATAAAGGAAAACCGAAAGCGATGTATTTGAAGTCGACCAAACTGTGCTCCGCGATCACCCTCGCGTTGCTCGGCAGCTCCAGCCTCACCGCGTTCGCACAGGATGCGGGCGAGACCACCACCACCCTGGACCGCATCGAGATCACCGGTTCACGCATCCGCCAAGCCAGCGTTGAGACCGCCCAGCCGGTCATCGCCTTGAGCCGTGCGGAAATCGAGAAGAAGGGCTACGTCAACGTCGCCGACATCCTGCAGGACGTCACCGCTGCCGGCGCACCGTCGCTGAGCCGCGCCTCGGCGCTGTCGTCCGGCCGTGACTACGGCGGCATGTATGTCAGCCTGCGCAACCTCGGCCCGGAGCGCACCCTGGTGCTGATCGACGGCCGCCGCATGGGCGTCAGCGCCGGCGGCTTCTCCGACGTCGGTTCGATTCCCTCGGCCATCGTCGAGCGCGTTGAAGTGCTGACCGACGGTGCGTCGGCACTGTACGGCTCGGACGCCATCGCCGGCGTCGTCAACGTCATCACCCGCAAGAACTTCGACGGCGGCAACGCCAGCGCCTATGTCGGCCAGTACGGCGAAGGCGACGGCCAGAAGCGCTCCTACAGCGCCAATTTCGGCAAGACCTTCGACCGCGGCTGGTTCAGCATTGGCGCCGAAAAGACCAAGGAAGATCCGGTCCTGGGTGGCGCCCGCGAATTCACCGCCTATCCCAACGGCCCCTACCATCGCGCTGATGGCCTGAACGGCAATACCCAGTGGGGTTCGGTCACCGTTGACGGCAAGCCGCTTACCGTTGGCCCCGGCGGCGATCCGTCCGATGTCGCCAACTTCCACAAGCCGGACCCGGCGACCTACGCCAACACCAAGACCAACATGACACTGCTCTCCTCGCTGGAGCGCAAGTCTGCCTTTGCCAATGGTGGTTTCCAGATCACCGACGATCTGCGCGTTGTCGCCGACGTTCTGTACAGCGAACGCGAATCGGTCAAGCAACTCGCCGGTTATCCCTACTCGGTGTCGGCCGCACAGGCAGCCAGCGGCGCACGTGCCGCACTCTCGGCCGAGAGCGCGTTCAACCATTGGGGCAAGGACGTGTTGTTCTCGCGTCGCACCGAGGAATACCCGCGTGTGACCAACAACGCGCTGACCACCAAGCGCGCCAGCCTTGGCCTGGAAGGCAGCTTCGAGACCGGTTCGCGGTTCTGGGACTGGAACGTGAGCTACATGTTCAACCGCAATGAAGGCGAGCGCCGCAGCCTGCAGAGCATGTACCAGCCGAACGTCAACCTGGCCGTCGGCCCGTCCTTCATCGACGCCAACGGCGTTGCCCGCTGCGGCAGCCTCGGCAACGTGATCGAAGGTTGCGTGCCGTGGAATCCGCTGGCGCCGGCAGGCAGCAACGCCCCCGGCTCGCTCAGCGACAAGGCGGTGCGCGACTACATCTTCACCCGCTTCACCGATGAAATGCGGAGCACCACCAAGGTGGTCAGCGCCAACATCTCCGGCTCGCTGGCGAGCCTGCCGGCCGGTGACATCATGGCGGCGATGGGCGTTGAGCATCGCAGCGAAGAAGCCAGCTACACCCCGGACCTGATGGTGCAGAACGGCGAAATCGCCGGCACCAGCGGCGCGCCGACGCGTGGTGACTACAAGCTGGACGAGGTCTACCTGGAAGTGCAGGTACCGCTGCTGGCCGACATGCCGTTCGCACGTGAACTATCGTTGGACCTGGCTGGTCGCTATTCCGACTACAACAACTTCGGTGGCACCACCAACGGCAAGTTCGGCCTGAAGTGGAAGCCGATCGACACCTTGCTGGTCCGCGCCACCTACGGCACCGGCTTCCGTGCGCCGACCGTGGACGACTTGTACGGTGGCACCGTCACCACCCGTGACCGCGTCACCGATCCCTGCGACCGTTCGTTCGGTGCAGCCGCACGCAATGCTGAAGTAGCTGCACGCTGCAGCGCTGCCGGCCTGGGTGTCGACTTCCGCCAGAAGACCGGCGACGGCGAACTGGCCACGACCTCCGGCGTACAGGCCGTCACCGACTTCACCTCCGGCTCCAACGCCGCGCTGAAGCCGGAAACTGCCAAGACCTGGACCGTCGGCCTGGTCTACAGCCCGGACTTCGTCAGCGGCCTGGACCTGAGCCTGGACTGGTGGAAGATCCGCATCGATGACGTGATCGTTGGCGAGTCGGCCACC
The DNA here is from genome assembly GCF_056854515.1 of Stenotrophomonas sp. STEN063. NCBI lineage: Bacteria > Pseudomonadati > Pseudomonadota > Gammaproteobacteria > Lysobacterales > Lysobacteraceae > Stenotrophomonas > Stenotrophomonas sp. STEN063. Next base: position 2,956 of record NZ_JBXFWF010000039.1, on the reverse strand, counting down.
GACATCCTCAACCAGTGCTACGTGCAGAACATCAGCTCGGCCTGCGACCGCTTCACCCGCTACAGCTCCGGCGCCAACAAGGGCCAGGTCAGCGGCATGAACCGTTCCTTGAACAACGCCGGTTACCAGGAAACCGCTGGCTATGACCTCGGCGTCCGTTACCGTCTGCCGGAAATGGCCTACGGCCAGCTGTCGCTGCGTTGGAACACCACGTACGTGGACTACCTGTCGCGCAAGAGCGACAACGTAGCCACCACCCCGGTCGAAGAGTTCACGGGTTGGGAAGGCAACTTCCGCGTGCGCTCCAACCTGACGCTGGATTGGCAGAACGGCAACTTCGGCGCGAGCTGGACCACCCGTTACTACTCCAGCATGAAGGAGAAGTGTTCCTACGATCTGGACGGTGGCCCGGAGTGCAACATGCCGGACTTCCAGTCGGCGTACACCGACATGCAGCCGAGCCGCAAGCTGGGCTCCAACACCTTCCACGACCTGCAGGTGCGTTATGCCATGCCGTGGAACGGCACCGTGTCGCTGGGCGTCAACAACGTTTTCAAGCACGAAGGTCCGATCATGTACAGCCAGCCGAACAGCAGCTTCACCTACTACGGTGGCTTCGACATCGGTCGTTTCATGTACATGAAGTACCAGCAGCGCTTCTGATCCAGGTAACAACAGCGGCGGGTGCCGACGACAACGTCGACCACCCGCAACGCTGCGCTTGAAGCCCCTCTCCCGTTCGCGGGAGAGGGGTTGGGGTGAGGGCAGCATTTCGCTTCTTTGCGGTAGCGGGGCGGCCATCGGCCGCAGGCGGCGTTGCTCCGATCACACAAAAAAGCTGCGATTGCCAACCCATATGTAGCGGACGCATTACCTGCTTCTCGGCTCACGCCGTTCCTACAAGCACTCGCAAGCGCACTCGCTTTGACCGCATAAACTGCAATTCCCTATTGCAGATAGCGGATGCTTGATCTGCGTCGCGGCTTATGCCGCTCCCACAGACAACTGTGCAAACCTGTCATACCGCCCTTTGTTGAGCGGGCGCCTGATCAGTAGGCCCCCGCAACCCAAACACCACACAACGGTCATCTGCCTGTCATCGCCACGAGGTAGATGCAGCGCCGCTTTGTGACTACCGTGGCAGGCTCCCCACACCGGTTCCCGCCATGCTTCGTTCGCTGGCGCTGGCTGGCGTCTGCGTGATGCTGGCCGGCTTTGCCCTCTCATCCCCCGTCCCCCCGCTGTCGCTCAGTGAGCGCTTGGCGGCACCTGGTGGCACATCACCGCTGGTCCCCACTGAACGCATCGATGCCCTGCTCGCCCGCCTGCCACATCAGCAAGGCAGCGTTACCGGCAGCGATGGCGTCGCCCTGCATTGGGTGTCGTTCGAGCCGGGCGACTACCGCCTGGACTACCGTTATCTGGGCAAGGGCAAGCGCTTCCCGGAGTTTTCGCTGGACGCCTCGGCACCGGACATCGAAACCCACACACAGCCACGCGGTACGGTGATCCTGCTGCATGGCTGGATGATGGATGGCGGTTCGCTGATGCCGTGGTCGCTGGAATTGGCGCAGCAGGGCTACCGCACTATCGCCCTGGATCTGCGCAATCACGGTCGTTCCGGTCATGCACTTTCCGGCTATGGCACCCGCGAAGGCGAGGATGTGGTCGCCGCATTGAGAGCTCTGAAGAGCGAAGGCCAGGTCACCGGCCCGGTGCATCTGCTCGGTGTCTCCTACGGCGCCGCTACCGCGATCTTCGCCGCACGCGAACTAGGCCCGCAGCTGCGCAGCGTCGTGGCGATGGAATCCTTCGACAACGCCGGCGAAGCAATCCGCACGATGGTCCCGCACATGCTGGCCAAGCCTGCGGAACGTTGGAGCGACTATGTCGCCCTGCCGCTGGCGCGCTGGCAGTACGGTGGCCGCGGTCTGGACGAAGCAATCGCCACGACCGATCGCAAACTGGGCCTCAATCTGGACCACGTGGACGTCGGTCAAGCCTTGGCACAGGTTCCCGCCTGCGTCCTGTTGATACACGGCCGCGACGACGAGCACATTCCGGTAGCACAGGGCCGCGCATTGGCCGCGGCCGCGCCGCACGCGCGCTATCTTGAAGTCGCCGCCGAGGACCACCTGACATTGCCGATGCGCCTGGATCGTCTATCGGGTGCGGTAAACACCTGGTTCGAACAGGCTGATGACAGCGGCGATTGTGCGTCTACGGTGACAGCGAGCCTTTGAGTCACCGACGGTTTTCGTGACGGTTCACCAAGGCCCCGCGAACCCGTAGTGCCGAACCATGTTCGGCAGGGGCATTCCAAGCAGCTCCTACAGAACCCCAAGGCTTTTGGCTTTTGGCTTTTGGCTTTTGGCTTTTGGCTTTGGCTTTTGGCTTTTGGCTTTTGGCTTTGGCTTTGACTTTTGGCTTTGGCTTTGACCGTCGCTCTTGCTGTTGTTTTAGCCCTTCTCCCGTCCGCGGGAGAAGGGTTGGGATGAGGGGAGCTTTGGCTTTTAGCTTCTGGCTTCGCTCAAGCCTTTCCGCATCGTTGTTTCTATGAGCTTCGCGGCTTACGCCGCTCCTACAAGTGCACGTGTGCCGCTATTTCGCACAAAGAAAAACCCCGCTGCTTCTGGCAGCGGGGTTTTTGGTTTGAATCCTGACGATGACCTACTCTCGCACAGCTTAGGCTGCACTACCATCGGCGCGGCTACGTTTCACTTCCGAGTTCGGGATGGGATCGGGTGGTTCCATAGCGCTGTTTTCATCAGGAAGACGGTTTGAGCAGCGCGTTGCGCCAGCTCCAATGCGTTTCCTTGCGGAACTGAAGCCAGGCTGTAAAACCCCTGGCTTACATAAAAAGACAAACCCCGCTGCGTGAGCAGCGGGGTTCTTAGATAAAACCCTGACGATGACCTACTCTCGCACAGCTTAGGCTGCACTACCATCGGCGCGG